>NZ_JBFNXQ010000116.1:0-15749 GCF_041018925.1 Geodermatophilus maliterrae | reverse complement strand
CCTGGCCAACGTCGCGCCCGACATCGAGGAGGACATCGCCACCGGGGTGCGCGGGCTGCCGCACCGGCTCGGCGCACGGGTCTCGGCGGTCGCCGGGGCGCTCCTGCTCGGGACGGCGTCGCTGGTCCTGGTGCTCGGCCCGGACGGGCCACCGGCGTGGTGGGGCTGGGCCGGGCTGGTGCTCGCGGTGCCGGCGGTCGCCGTCGCCGCGCTGGCCGGCACGGACCGCTTCCGCCGGCTGGCCTTCCCGGCGGTGCTGCTGCTGACCGTCCTCGACGTGGTGCTGCTGCTGACCGGCGGGGCCGCGCTCACCTGAGCGCGGCCCCGCCCTGGCTCACTTGCGGCCGTTGCCGTTGCCGTTGCCGCCCGCGTTGCCGTTGCCGTTGCCGCTGGCAGTCCCGCTGCCGGTCGCGGCGGGCGCCGGGGCCGGGACGGGGGCGACGGCGGCCGGCTGCTCGGTCACCGGCTGCTGGGGCGCGGGCGCCGCGGCCGGCTCCCGGACGACCGGGGCCGGGGTGGTCCCGCCGTTGCGGGCGGCCTGCCGGTCGGCGTTGCGCTGGTGGGCCGCGTCGCTGACGCGCTGGCCGGTGGACCAGCCGTTGTGCGCGCCCTGGCTGACCCAGTCGCCGAAGGTCTGGCCCTCGGCCGGGCCCGTCGCCCACTCCTCCTCGGTGAGCTCCGGCGCGGCCACGGGCTCCTCGGTGGTCGGCTCCTCGTCCACGGGCTCCTCGACGACCGGCTCCGCGACGGCCGGCTCCTCGACGACCGCGTCGGCGGGCGTGTCGCCGGTGCCGTCCGTGGTGTCCGTCGTGGTGTCCGTGGTGGTGTCCGTGCTGCCGTCCGTGCTCTCGGTGCCGTCCGGCGTGCCGGTGACGACGGTGCTGTCGCCGGACTCCAGGACGGCGGCGTCCTGACCGGGCAGGGCGCCGGCGGTGGCGGCACCGGTGAGGGCGACGGCGACGACGCCGGAGGCACAGGCGGCCTTGGCGACGACACCGGCGGAGGCGATCTTGGCGGCGAGCGTGGTGAGGAGCATGCGGGGTCTCTTCCGTGAGGCCCGGGCGGGTCGCCCGGCCGTCCGCGTGGACGGTTCCGATGTGTCGGTGAGCAGACCGGTCGCCAGCAGCTCGGCCAGGGCCGCGTTCGGCCGCCCGGGCGCCGTGGCGCCGGCCCGGACCGCGTGGGTGAACGCGATCAGGTGCTGCGCGCCCCCGGGCACGGGACGGCCGGCGAGGCTGGCCGCGAAGGCCTCCTCGTCGGTCCGGACGTCGGCTGGCGTGGTCATCTCGCTCCCGTCATCGCCGGGCGGGCGGAGAGGGGTGCGCCCGTCCCCTCGGTCGTCACGTCCGCCTCACCCGTCCGGGGGGCGCCGGCCGGCTCGAGCTCGGCACGCAGCCGGCGCAGGCCGCGCCGCTGCAGCGCCTTGACCGAGCCCACCGAGCGGCCCATGACCTCGGCGACCTGCTCGACGGTGAGGTCGGCGAGGACCCGCAGCAGCAGGACCGAGCGCTGGTCGGCCGGCAGCCCGGCGCACATGCGGTGCACGGTCTCGGTGCCCAGCCGGGCCAGGACGTCGTCCTCCACGTCGCCGCCGGCGGTCTCGGGCAGGACGTCGCCGGCGTCGTCGGCCAGCTGCGGCCGGCGGCTGCGGCGGCGCCAGTCGTCGACCAGCCGGCGGTGGGCGATGGTGAACACCCAGGAGCGCAGCGCGTCCTCGTCGCCGGAGAAGCCGCCCAGGCCGCGGAAGACGGCGAGGAAGGTCTCGCTGGCCAGGTCGTCGGGGTCGAGCGCCCCGTGCAGCCGCAGGTAGCCGGTGACCGCCGGGGACAGGTCCCGGTAGAGCACCTCGAAGGCCCACGCGGCGCCCGCCTGGGCCGCCGCGAGGACGTCGTCGAACGCCGGACCCGTCGCCATCCGCACCTCCCGCCGGGATCCCGTGTGCGGGAGGCATCGGCAGCCGCGGTGCCGAACTGGACCGCCGTCCCCCGGACGGGCGGCCCGGGCGGGCGCGGGTCAGGGTGCGGAGGTGCCCCGGGCGACCTCCTGCTCCACGACGAGCGGGAGGTCCTTCAACCGGTCGAGGCCCTG
Source organism: Geodermatophilus maliterrae (assembly GCF_041018925.1). Taxonomy (NCBI): domain Bacteria; kingdom Bacillati; phylum Actinomycetota; class Actinomycetes; order Geodermatophilales; family Geodermatophilaceae; genus Geodermatophilus; species Geodermatophilus maliterrae. Next base: position 13,661 of record NZ_JBFNXQ010000116.1, on the reverse strand, counting down.
CAGCGGGCGGCGCATCCGCTGGTTGGCGGCCAGCCGCTCTCGGTTGCGGTCGAGGAAGGCCCAGTAGCCGGCGGTGTACGGGCAGGCGTCGTCGCCCAGGCGGCGCCTGGGGTCGTAGGGGCAGCCGCCGCAGTAGTCGCTCATCCGGTCGATGTAGGCCCCGCCGGCGGCGTAGGGCTTGGTGGCCAGCGCCCCGCCGTCGCCGTGCTGGCTCATGCCGACCACGTTGGCCACCATCACCCAGTCGTAGCCGTCGACGAAGGTGCGGTGGAACCAGTCGGTCATCGCCAGCGGGTCGATCCCGCGCTGCAGCGCGTAGTTGCCGAGCACCATCAGCCGCGGGATGTGGTGCACCCAGCCGTCGCGGCGCAGGTCGCCGAGGACGCCGGACAGGCAGGCGGCGTCGACGGCGGAGTCGTCGAGCTCGGCCATCCAGTCGGGCACCGGCTCCCCCGCCCGCAGGAAGTTGGCGTGGCGGTAGTCCCGGCCGAAGTGCCAGTAGGTGTGCCAGATGTAGTCGCGCCAGCCCATGACCTGGCGGATGAACCCCTCGACGCTGTTGAGCGGCAGCGGGTCGCCGTCGGCGGCGCGGGCCCGGGCGGTGTCCTCGGCGGCGTGCACGACCTCCAGCGGGTCGAGCAGGCCGAGGTTCATCGCCGGCGACAGCAGCGAGTGCGCCAGCCAGCGCTCGCCGGCGAGCATCGCGTCCTCGTGCGGGCCGAAGACGCCCAGCCGCGTCGTGAGGAAGTCGTGCAGCCGGGTGAGCGCCTCCTCGCGGGTGGCGGGGAACAGCCGCGGGCCGTCGTCGCCGACGAAGGAGACCTCACCGTCGGCCTCCCAGCGGTCGAGGTCGGCGCGGACCTGCTCGTCGATCTCGTCCTCGGCCGGCCACCACGGCTCCGGCGCCGGGGAGCGGCCGTCCCGTGGCGGGGGCTCGCGGTTGTCCTGGTCGTAGTTCCACCGCCCGCCCAGCGGCTCGGCACCGTCCATCAGGACGCCGAGACGGCGGCGGGCGTCGCGGTAGAAGTCCTCCATCAGCAGCCGCCGGCCGCCGCGGCCCTCGGCCCAGCGGGCGAACTCGCCCTGGCTGCTGACGAACCCGCGGGCGGCGAGCACCTGCAGACCGGCGCGGCCCAGCACGTGGTCACGGCTGCTCCAGGTGGTGGGCGCGCACACCGACAGCGCCTCCTCGTACCGGTCGAGCGCCTCGGCGTAGGTGGTGACCTGGTGCAGGTGCGCCTGCTCGCCCAGCTCGGCGGCCCGGTGGCGCAGCGCGGAGAGCACGAGGTGCGCCTTCTGCCGGTGGAAGCGGCGGCGGGCGAAGACGGCCTTCGACTCGATGAGCAGCACCGGCTGGTCGGGCGCGTCGAGGAAGTGCGGGCCGAGCTGGTCGGCGAAGGTCCACCGTCGCGTGCCCGGGGCGCGCTCGGGGAAGTCGGCCAGCGCCGGGTCCCGCTCCTGCGCGCCCGGACCGGTCGAGCCGTGACCGGGACGACCCATCTGCCTCACCTCCCGGCGGACATCGTGGGGCGCCGGTTAGGCTCGGCGCGACTCGGCTGCCGAACTCGCGGTGGCCGCGCACGTGCTCGCTGGAGGTCGACCGCTGTGAACCGCGCGCTGCGCGCCACCGTCGTGGGTGCCCTCGTCGTCAGCCCGGTCGCGCTCGGTGCGTGCAGCGCCGGCCAGATCTCGCAGACCGGCACTCAGGACCGCGACAAGGTCGGCCCCCAGGCCCAGGTGGAGGACGTCCTGCTGCGGCAGGTCCTGCTCGCCTACCCCGAGGAGGGCCAGTACGAGGAGGGGGACGACGCCGAGCTGATCGTCACGATCGTCAACGCCTCCAACGAGACCGAGACCCTGACCGGCATCGAGGGCGAGGGCTTCAGCGGGCTGCAGGTGGCCGGCACCGGTCCCACGCCCTCGCCGTCCTCCCCGCCCGGCAACCAGCCCACGGCCACCCCGACCCCGGGCTCCACCGGCGCGACGCCGGGGGGCACCACGGGTGCGACGCCGTCCGCGCCGGCCGCGCCGACCAGCAGCCCCTCCCCGGGGGCGAGCTCGGAGCTGGCCCTGGAGATCCCCGCGGACACCTCGCTCTACGTCGGCCGCGAGGACGGCTCCACGATCACGCTGCAGGACCTCACCGAGCCGCTGACGCCGGGGCAGGACCTGACGCTGACGTTCACCTTCGAGCAGGCCGGCGAGATCACCACCCAGGTGGTCGTGGCCGGTCCCGAGGAGGAGCTCGAGCGCGGCGAGCCCTTCGACTTCCACACCGAGGAAGAGTCCGACGAGCCCAACACCGAGGCGGAGTAGGGACCCGCTGCGAGGTCCCGGGGAGTGTCGGTGGCCGCACCTACCGTGGCGGTGTGCCTCCCTCCGGTGTGAAGTCCGCGCGTCCCGCCCACCGCTGCACCGAGTGCGGCTACGCCTCGGCGAAGTGGATGGGGCGCTGCCCCGAGTGCCAGGCCTGGGGGACGCTGCAGGAGGCCGGTCCGCCGGCGGCCGCGCTGCGGGCGGTCGTGGCCGGCCCGGTCACCGCCCCCGCCCGGCCGATCGCGCAGGTCGAGCTGACCGGTGCGCGCGCGGTCCCCACCGGCATCGCCGAGTTCGACCGGGTGCTGGGCGGCGGTCTGGTCCCCGGGGCGGTCGTGCTCGTCGCCGGTGAGCCGGGGGTGGGCAAGTCCACGCTGCTGCTCGAGGTCGCGCACCGGGTCGCGGCCAGCAACGGCCCGACGCTGGTGGTCTCCGGTGAGGAGTCCGCGGCCCAGGTGCGGCTGCGCGCCGAGCGCATCGACGCCCTGCACGACCGGCTGTACCTGGCCGCCGAGACCGAGCTGTCGGCCGTGCTGGCGCACGTCGAGCAGGTGTCGCCGACGCTCCTGGTCCTCGACAGCGTGCAGACGGTCCGCTCCCCCGCGGTCGACGGGACCGACGGCGGGGCCTCGCAGGTGCGCGCCGTGGCCACCGCGCTGACCGCCGTCGCCAAGTCCCGGGGGATGACCACCATCCTCGTCGGGCACGTCACCAAGGACGGCGCGATCGCCGGCCCGCGGGCGCTGGAGCACCTGGTCGACGTCGTCGTCTCCTTCGACGGCGAGCGGCACTCCACGCTGCGGCTGGTGCGGGCCACCAAGAACCGCTTCGGCCCGGCCGACGAGATCGGCTGCTTCGAGATCGGCGACGGCGGCGTGGTCGGCGTCCCCGACCCCTCGCACCTGTTCGTCTCGCGCCGGACGGCGTCGGTGCCCGGCAGTTGCGTCACCGTCACCATGGAGGGCAGCCGGCCGCTGCTGGCCGAGGTGCAGGCGCTGGTCGCCACCAGTGCCGGCGGCGGCTCGCCCCGCCGGGCGGTCAGCGGGCTGGACTCCCAGCGGGTGGCCATGGTCAACGCCGTCGTCGAGCGGCGCGGTGGGGTCCGGCTGGCCGACGCCGACGTCTTCGCCGCCTCGGTCGGCGGGGTGAAGATCGCCGAGCCCGCGGCCGACCTCGCCCTCGCCCTCGCCATCGCCTCGGCGTCCCGGGACACCCCGCTGCCCGAGGGCGTGATCGCGCTCGGCGAGGTGGGACTGTCCGGGGAGATCCGCCGGGTCGGCGGCACCGCCCGGCGGCTGGCCGAGGCCGCCCGCCAGGGGTACCGCCTCGCGCTCGTCCCGCCCGACGCCGGTCCCGCACCCAAGGGCATGCGGCTGATGGAGGTCCCCGACCTGGGCGCTGCGCTGTCCGGGCTGTTCCCCGGGTGAGGCCGACGGTCGCCCGGGTCACGGTCGCCCCGGAGGTCGCGGCGTACTCCCGGTGATCGTTGCCACCGCACCCCGCTCCCGACCGGCCGGTGGGCGTGCCACGTAGACTCGGCCGCCGGAACACGTCGACGTCAGGAGCGCCCGTGCCCCCCGCTGTGGACTCCGAGGTCGCCCTCCGGGAGCTCCTCGGCCGCATCGCCCCGGGGACCGCGCTGCGTGACGGCCTGGAACGGATCCTGGCCGGCCGGACCGGAGCCCTGATCGTGCTGGGCTACGACCGGGTCGTGGAGTCTATCTGCACCGGCGGCTTCGCCCTCGACGTCGCCCTGTCGGCCACCCGGCTGCGCGAGCTGGCCAAGATGGACGGCGCGGTCATCCTCTCCTCCGACGGGCTGCGCATCGTGCGCGCCGGGGTGCACCTCATGCCCGATCCGACGGTGCCCACCGAGGAGTCCGGCACCCGGCACCGCACCGCCGAGCGGGTGGCCGTGCAGACCGGGTTCCCGGTGATCTCGGTCAGCCAGTCGATGCACATCATCAGTGTCTACGTGGCCCGTCGCCGCTACACCCTCGAGCACCCGACGACCATCCTCGCCCGCGCCAACCAGGCCCTCGCGGCCCTCGAGCGCTACAAGCTGCGGCTCGACGAGGTGGCCAGCACGCTGTCGGCGCTGGAGATCGAGGACCTGGTCACCGTCCGCGACGCGATGAGCGTCAGCCAGCGGCTGGAGATGGTGCGGCGGATCGCCGACGAGATCGAGGGCTTCGTCGTCGAGCTGGGCACCGACGGCCGACTGCTGGCCCTGCAGCTCGACGAGATGCTGGCCGGCGTCGAGGAGGACCGCGCGCTGCTGGTCCGCGACTACCTGCCCAGCGGGGTGGGGCGGCGTCCGCGGAGCATCGAGCAGGTCCTCACCGACCTGCGGGCGCTGTCGGCCACCGAGCTGCTCGACCTGTCCGCGGTGTCCCGCTGCTACGGGCTGCCGACCTCGGCCGAGGCGCTGGACTCCCCGGTCAGCCCGCGCGGCTACCGGCTGCTGGCCCGGGTGCCGCGGCTGCCCGCCGGCATCATCGACCGGCTGGTCGACCACTTCGGCGGCCTGCAGAAGCTGCTGGCGGCCACGATCGAGGACCTGCTGGCCGTCGACGGCGTCGGCGAGGCCCGTGCCCGCGGCATCCGCGAGGGGCTGTCCCGGCTGGCCGAGACCTCGATCCTCGACCGCTACAGCTGAGAAGGACCTCCTGCCCCCGCCGCTCGCACGCTCGCGGCGGGAGCCGGAACGGGCCTCAGGTGATCTGCAGCGGCGCGTCGGGGCTGGTCTTGGTGTCCAGCCGGGCGCGCAGCACGTACTGCCCCGGCGCCACCGGCACCCGCTCGGCCGTGCAGGTCGGCTCGCTGGTCAGCCCGCCCCACACCAGCGGGAACGCCACCTGCTCGCCGGGCGCCAGCGTGCGGGTGTCGCTGCTGGCCTCGGGGAAGCAGTCGTTGCTGCCCCACAGCCGGTTGCCCGCCGCGTCGAGCAGCACCATCTCCTGCAGCCCCTTGTCGAGCACGCGGGTGCACGGCACGGTCGCGGTGTTGGTGACGACCAGCTCGAGGGTCGGCCGGGAGCCCGCCGGCACCGTGCCCGGCGTGCGGACCTCGAGGGTGAGGACGTCGTCACGGCAGACGGCACCGGCCTCCTGCTCGGGAGGCGCCGGCGCGGCCGGGGCGGGCGCCGGGGCGCTGGTGGGCGGTGGGGTCGGGGTCTGCACGCTGGCCAGCGAGGGCACCACGCGGTCGAGCGCCGGGGCGCCGGCAGGCGTCGACGCCGCCGTCGCCTCGGCGGCCGCCGCCTCGTCGTCCGAGCCGGTCAGCAGGGCCACCCCGAGCCACCCACCGCCGCCCAGCAGGGCCAGCAGGAGGGCCAGCACCAGGAGCCGCCGCCGCCAGTAGACGGCGGCCGGCAGGGGCCCGACCGGGTGCAGCACGCCGACGACCGTAGTCGGCGACCGCTCCCCCGCCCATGGCGGCACGCCGCTCCCCGGGCGGGCACACTGGACCCCCGTGGACAGCCCCGCCGCAGCTCCCCCGGTCGCCGCGGAGGCCGGGCCGGGGGACGCCCTCGTCGACTGGTACGACACCGCCGCGCGCGACCTGCCGTGGCGGCGCCCGGACGTGGACCCGTGGGCGGTGCTGGTGAGCGAGGTGATGCTCCAGCAGACGCCGGTCGCCCGGGTCGAGCCGGTCTGGCGGGACTGGGTGGCGCGCTGGCCCACCCCCGCCGACCTGGCCGCCGCGTCGCCGGCCGAGGTCATCCGCGCCTGGGGCAAGCTCGGGTACCCGCGCCGGGCGTTGCGGCTGCGCGAGACCGCCGTCGCCCTCACCGAGCGGCACGGCGGCGCCGTCCCGGCCGACGTCGCGGCCCTGGAGGCGCTGCCGGGCGTGGGGACCTACACCGCCCGGGCCGTCGCCTGCTTCGGCCACGGGCAGCCCCAGCCGGTCGTGGACACCAACGTGCGCCGGGTGGTGGCCCGCCTGGTGCACGGCCGGGCCGACGCCGCGACCGCCCGCGCCTCCGACCTGGCCGACGTCGCGGCGCTGGCCCCGGCCGACCGGGACCGCGCGGTGCGCTTCTCGGTGGCGGCCATGGAGCTGGGGGCGCTGGTCTGCGTGGCCCGGACGCCACGCTGCGCCGTGTGCCCGGTCCGGGACCGCTGCGCCTGGCGGCTGGCCGGCAGCCCGGCGTCCGACGGTCCGCCGCGCCGGGTGCAGCGCTTCGCCGGCACCGACCGGCAGGTGCGTGGCCGGCTGCTCGACGTCCTGCGGGCCGCGGACGGCCCGGTGCCACCTGCGGCGCTGGAAGCCGCCTGGGACGACGCCGCGCAGCGCGCCCGCTGCCTGGACTCGCTGCTCACCGACGGCCTGCTCGAGCAGCTCCCCGACGGCCGGTTCACGCTGCCCGCCTGAGCGCACCGGCGCGTCCTGGCCCACCTCGGCGCGGAGCCCCGGGAACGCGACAGGGGCCGCCTCCCTCGCGGGAGACGGCCCCTGTCGGGTCGTACGAGCCTGGCGCCCCTGAGGGGGTCCTCACTCCTTCTTGAGCGAGGTGGGGCCCTTGCCGTCCTCGTCGTCACCGACCGCCAGGGCGACCGGCGGGGTGTCGGGCACGTCGATCGGCTTGGCCTCGCCGCGGAAGGTGAAGGTCGCGGTCGGGCCCTCGCCCTCCACGTCCACCACGATGATCTGACCGGCGGTGAGCTCGCCGTAGAGGATCTTCTCCGACAGCGCGTCCTCGATCTCGCGCTGGATGGTCCGGCGCAGCGGCCGGGCACCCAGCACCGGGTCGAACCCGCGGTGCGCCAGCAGCTTCTTGGCGTCCTGCGTGATCTCCAGCGACATGTCCTTGTTGGCCAGCTGGCCCTCGACGCGGGCCACCATGAGGTCGACGATCTCGATGATCTCGTCCTCGGTCAGCTGGTGGAACACGACGATGTCGTCGATGCGGTTGAGGAACTCCGGCCGGAAGTGCTGCTTGAGCTCCTCGTTGACCTTGAGCTTCATCCGCTCGTAGTTCGACTGGGTGTCGTTGCCGACCTGGAAGCCCAGACCCACGGCCTTGGAGATGTCCCGCGTCCCGAGGTTGGTCGTGAGGATCAGGATCGTGTTCTTGAAGTCCACGATCCGGCCCTGACCGTCGGTGAGCCGGCCGTCTTCGAGCACCTGCAGCAGCGTGTTGAACACGTCCGCGTGGGCCTTCTCGATCTCGTCGAACAGCACCACCGAGAACGGCTTGCGCCGCACCTTCTCGGTCAGCTGGCCACCCTCGTCGTAACCGACGTAGCCGGGAGGGGCACCGACCAGCCGCGACACGGTGAACCGGTCGTGGAACTCACCCATGTCGATCTGGATGAGCGCGTCGTCCTCGCCGAAGAGGAACTGCGCGAGCGCCTTGGCCAGCTCGGTCTTACCGACACCCGAGGGGCCGGCGAAGATGAACGAGCCACCGGGGCGACGCGGGTCCTTCAGCCCCGCCCGGGTGCGCCGGATCGCCTGGGAGACGCTCTTGATGGCCTCTTCCTGGCCGATGATCCGCTTGTGCAGCTCGTCCTCCATGCGGAGCAGACGGGTCGTCTCCTCCTCGGTGAGCTTGAAGACGGGGATGCCGGTCCAGTTGGCCAGCACCTCGGCGATCTGCTCGTCGTCGACCTCGGCGACGACGTCCATGTCGCCGGCCTTCCACGCCTTCTCCCGCTCGGCCTTCTCACCCAGCAGGGTCTTCTCCTTGTCGCGCAGGGAGGCGGCCTTCTCGAAGTCCTGCGCGTCGATCGCCGACTCCTTCTCGCGACGGATGGTCGCGATCCGGTCGTCGAACTCGCGCAGGTCCGGCGGCGCGGTCATCCGCTTGATCCGCATCCGGGCGCCGGCCTCGTCGATCAGGTCGATCGCCTTGTCCGGCAGGAAACGGTCGGAGATGTAGCGGTCGGCCAGCGTCGCGGCGGCGACCAGGGCGCCGTCGGTGATGCTGATCCGGTGGTGCGCCTCGTACCGGTCGCGCAGGCCCTTGAGGATCTCGATCGTGTGGGTGAGCGTCGGCTCGCCCACCTGGATCGGCTGGAACCGGCGCTCCAGCGCCGCGTCCTTCTCCAGGTGCTTGCGGTACTCGTCGAGCGTGGTGGCGCCGATGGTCTGCAGCTCACCGCGGGCCAGCATCGGCTTGAGGATGCTGGCGGCGTCGATCGCGCCCTCGGCGGCACCGGCACCGACGAGGGTGTGGATCTCGTCGATGAACAGGATGATGTCGCCGCGGGTGCGGATCTCCTTGAGGACCTTCTTCAGGCGCTCCTCGAAGTCACCGCGGTAGCGCGACCCGGCGACCAGCGCGCCGAGGTCGAGGGTGTAGAGCTGCTTGTCCTTCAGCGTCTCGGGGACCTCGCCCTTGACGATGGCCTGGGCCAGGCCCTCCACCACGGCGGTCTTGCCGACGCCGGGCTCGCCGATGAGGACGGGGTTGTTCTTGGTCCGGCGCGAGAGGACCTGCATGACCCGCTCGATCTCCTTGGCCCGCCCGATGACCGGGTCGAGCTTGGAGTCGCGCGCGGCCTGGGTCAGGTTGCGGCCGAACTGGTCGAGGACCAGCGAGGTCGACGGCGTGCCCTCCGAGGGACCGCCGGCGGCGGCCGGCTCCTTGCCCTGGTAGCCGCTCAGCAGCTGGATGACCTGCTGGCGGACGCGGTTGAGGTCGGCACCCAGCTTCACCAGGACCTGGGCGGCGACGCCCTCGCCCTCGCGGATGAGGCCGAGCAGGATGTGCTCGGTGCCGATGTAGTTGTGGCCGAGCTGCAGCGCCTCGCGCAGCGACAGCTCCAACACCTTCTTCGCCCGCGGGGTGAAGGGGATGTGGCCGGAGGGGGCCTGCTGGCCCTGGCCGATGATCTCCTCGACCTGCTGGCGGACGCCCTCGAGCGAGATGCCGAGGGACTCGAGGGCCTTGGCCGCGACACCCTCACCCTCGTGGATCAGGCCCAGGAGGATGTGCTCGGTGCCGATGTAGTTGTGGTTGAGCATCCGGGCCTCTTCCTGGGCCAGGACGACCACCCGACGGGCTCGGTCGGTGAACCGTTCGAACATCTGCTGCTTCTCCTCTGACCGGCTGGTCCGGCACTGTCCTCCCCACGAGCGGGGAGGAGCACCCGACGTCCGTCGGCGCGCTGGGGCACCGGTCTTTCCACTGTAGTCACGGACCACGCCGTCCTGTCGGTGCACGACCGGCGGGGCGGTGGGTGGCTGCCCGGTCCAACCGATGGTGACCGGGTGGTGTTCCGGTGCCGTTACGCCGACAGCGGACGGCGCGTCACGACCCGGGGAAGCCGACGGCCCGGCCCCACGCGGGGACCGGGCCGACGGTCACTTGCTGGAACGGCCTCCCTGCAGGGCCCCGGGCTGAGCCCGCCAAGCCCGGGGGGCAGGGAGGCCCTTCAGTGGGCGGCCTCGTAGGCCTCGACGACGCTGGCCGGGATCCGGCCCCGGTCGCTGACGTTGTGGCCGTTCTTGCGGGCCCAGTCGCGGATGGCGCCGGCCTGCTCACGGTCCATGCGGCCACCGCCGCCGGTGGCACGGGAACGGCCACCACCGGAGGCCCGCCCGCTGCCGCGGCCGACCTTGCGCGCGGCCTGCACGTACCGGGAGAAGGCGTCGCGCAGTTCCTTCGCGTTCTTCTCCGACAGGTCGATCTCGTAGTTCGTGCCGTCGAGGGAGAAGCTCACCGTCTCGTCGGCGGGGAGGTCCTCGTCGAGGTCGTCACTGAGGATGACCTGCACCTTGCGCGCCATTGTCGCTCTTCCTCGCACTCTCCGGCATCGAGCCGGTATCGGATAGTCGTCCGCCTGCTCCGGACACTGCGACCATTCGACCACACAATCGACCGGACGCACCAATCACGTGGAGTGACCCGCCCATTCCGGGGGAGAAATCGCGGCGAAAACGAGAACGGCGTCGTTTCAGGAGAGCGGGCGCACCAATGGGAACAGGATCGTCTCGCGGATGCCGAGGCCGGTGAGCGTCATCATCAGGCGGTCGATGCCCATGCCCACTCCACCGGTGGGCGGCATGCCGTACTCGAGCGCCTCGAGGAAGTCCTCGTCGAGCAGCATCGCCTCCGGGTCGCCGGCCGCGGCCAGCAGCGCCTGCTGGGTGAAGCGCTCGCGCTGCGCGACGGGGTCGACCAGCTCGGAGTAGCCGGTGCCACGCTCGATGCCGCCGATGTAGAGGTCCCACTTCTCGGCCAGCCCGGGCGTCGTCCGGTGTGCGCGGGTCAGCGGTGAGGTGTCGACCGGGTAGTCGACGACGAACGTCGGCGCCTGCAGGGCGTCCTGAACCAGCGCCTCGAACAGCTCCTCGACCACCTTCCCGGGCAGCCACGCCGGGTCGACGCCGACGTCGTGCCGCTCGGCCAGCGCACGCAGCCGCTCGGGCGACGTCTGCGGCGTGACCTCCTCGCCGACGGCGTCGGAGACCAGCGAGTACAGCGGCACGTGCGGCCACTCCCCCGACAGGTCGACCTCGGTGCCGTCGTGGTGGCGCGCGACGAGGTCGCCGAACAGCGCCGTGCAGCTCTCCTGGACCAGCTCCCGCGTGGTGCGGGCGACGTCGCGGTAGTCGGCGTGGGCCTCGTAGAACTCGAGCATCGCGAACTCCGGGGAGTGCGAGCTGTCGGCGCCCTCGTTGCGGAAGTTGCGGTTGATCTCGAAGACCTTCTCCAGCCCGCCGACGATGCACCGCTTGAGGAACAGCTCGGGCGCGATCCGCAGGTACAGGTCGAGGTCGAAGGCGTTCATGTGCGTGCGGAACGGCCGGGCGGCCGCGCCGCCGTGCACGGTCTGCAGCATCGGCGTCTCGACCTCGAGGAAGCCCCGGCCGGTCAGGCCGGCCCGCAGGGCGGCCATCACGGTGGCCCGCTGCCGCACGGTGCGCCGCGCCTCGTCGCGGACGATGAGGTCGACGTAGCGGCGCCGGACCCGCAGCTCCTCGCTCATCGGCCGGTGCGCCACCGGCAGCGGCCGCAGCGCCTTGGCCGCCATCTGCCACGAGTCGGCGAAGACCGACAGCTCGCCGCGCCGCGACGTCCCGACCTCGCCGGTGACCAGCACGTGGTCGCCGAGGTCGACGTCGACCTTCCACGCGGCCAGGGCGGCCTCGCCGACCCGGTCGCGGGAGAGCATGACCTGCAGCTCGGCGTCGCCCTCGCGCAGCGTCGCGAAGCACAGCTTGCCGGTGTTGCGGCTGAAGATCACCCGGCCGGTGACCCCCACCTCCTCGCCGGTCATCGTGTCCGGCGGCAGGTCCGGGTGCGCCTCGCGGACGGCCGCCAGCGTGGTCGTCCGCGGAACGGTGACCGGGTAGGGGTCGACGCCGGCACCGCGCAGCCGGTCGAGCTTGCCGCGGCGGACCCGCATCTGCTCGGGGAGCTCGTCGTCCGGGGGGCCGGGGGGCGCGTCGGTCACGGCGCCCGAGCCTACGGGCGTGCGCCGTGCCACCCCGCCGCGCTCCCTAGCGGCGGCCGGGGGCCTGCTGGCGCTCGAAGGCCAGCCGCAGGCCGTGCACGGTGAGGTCGGGCTCCCGCTCGGCGATCGTCCGGCAGCTGTCGGCCACCAGCGGCGCCAGGCCGCCGGTGGCGACGACGACCGGCGCCGCGCCGAACTGGGCCACGAGCTCGGCGGCGATGCGGGCGACCAGCCCGTCGACCAGGCCGGCGAAGCCCAGCACCAGCCCCGACTGCAGCGCCGCCACGGTGTTCTTGCCGATCGCCTGCGGCGGCACGGTCAGCTCCACCGAGCGCAGCTGCGCCGCGCGGCTGGCCAGTGCCTCCAGGCTCACCTCGACGCCGGGCGCCAGCGCCCCGCCGAGGAACTGCCCGTCGGGGCCGACCGCGTCGACGTTGGTCGAGGTGCCGAAGTCGACGACCACGACCGGCCGGCCGCGGCCGTCGGGCCACCGGCCGAAGAGCTCGTGGGCGGCCAGCGCGGTGACCACCCGGTCGGCGCCGACCTCGCGGGGGTTGTCCACGTGCAGCGGGACGCCGGTGCGCACGCCGGGGCCGATGAGGACCACCGGCACCTCGAGGGAGTCCAGCAGCTGGCGCAGCGCGGGGAGCAGCGCCGGCACGGTGGAGCAGGCGGCGACGCCGGTGACCACGGTGTCGCGCAGCAGCCCGCGCCAGAGCATCCGCAGCTCGTCGGAGGTGGCCCGGGCGTGCGTCGTCACCCGCCAGCAGCCGACCCGCCGGGCGCCGTCGAAGGTGGCCAGCACGGTCTGGCTGTTGCCGACGTCCACGGTGAGCAGCACGGGTCAGCCCGCCCGCAGGTCGAGGGCGAGGTCGAGGATCGGCGAGGAGTGCGTGAGCGCGCCGACCGACAGGAAGTCCACGCCGGTGGCCGCCACCTCGCGGGCGACGGAGAGGGTGAGGCCGCCGGTCGCCTCGAGCTCCGCGCGGCCGCCGACCAGGCCGACGACCTCGCGCAGCTGCGCCGGCGTCATGTTGTCCAGCAGCAGGAAGTCCGCGCCGGCCGCCACGGCCTCGACCGCCTGGGCGGGGGTGTCGGCCTCCACCTGCACCGGCACCCGCGGTGCCCGCTCCCGGACGGCGGCGACGGCGGCGGCCACCGACCCGGCCGCGGCGACGTGGTTGTCCTTGACCATCGCGACGTCGTAGAGGCCCATGCGCTTGTTCGACCCGCCGCCGCAGCGCACCGCGTACTTCTCCAGCGGCCGCAGGCCCGGCGTGGTCTTGCGGGTGTCCAGCACGACGGCGCCGGTGCCCTCGACCGCGTCCGCCCACGCGCGGGTGGCGGTGGCGATGCCGCTGGCCCGGCTGGCGATGTTGAGGGCGCTGCGCTCGGCGGCCAGCAGCGCGCGCACCGGCCCGCGGACGGTGAGCAGCACGTCGCCGCGGGCCACCCGGTCGCCGTCGGCCGCGCCGGCGGTCAGGGTGGCGCCGGGCGCCAGGCGGGTGAAGACGCGCGCGGCCACGGGCAGGCCGGCCACGACGCCGCCGGCGCGGGCGACCAGGTCGGCGGTGCCCAGCTGCGCCGGCGGCACGGTGGCGGCGCTCGTGACGTCGCAGGAGACGGCGAGGTCGGGCGCCCCGGGCAGCACGGCACCGCCGGCGAGGTCCTCGGCCAGCGTGCGCTCGACCAGGTCGTCCACCCACGCCTCGGACAGGCCGGTGCCCTCCAGCGAGCGCGGGTCGGGGCTCACCACGCCGTTCCCGCCGGGGTGCCGACCGGACGGCGGGTCAGCCGCAGCCGGCCGCCGTCGTCGAGACGGACGTCGAGGTGCACGCGCCAGTCGTCGTCGGTGCCGGGGTGGTCCTCGCGCCAGTGGCAGCCGCGGGTCTCCTCGCGGGCGGTGGCCGCGGCGGTCAGCGCGCCGGCGACGGT
>NZ_JBFNXQ010000115.1:0-15888 GCF_041018925.1 Geodermatophilus maliterrae | reverse complement strand
GAGTCCGGTGGAGTCTTCGCACAGTCGCAGGACGACTTCACCCAGAGTGTCGCGGTAGGGGATCAGCCGCAGAGGCGGGAAGCCGTCCGGCCCGAGGAAGCGGGCCTTGTCCGTGTCCGCTGGGACGTACTAGCTCTCGTGGACTCCCTCGTCACTCTCGTCTGAGGGCGCGAAGCGGTTGTCGACGGCCGGGACGGGAGCCGGCGCGGTCGCAGGCAGGTTGATCTGCAGGCGGTTTCGCAGTCGGTCGAGGAGCCCCATGCCGCGGACCGTACCGATCCGCAACTAGTGAACGACGGTGCGGGCGGCGCGCCGAGCGAAATCACCCAGGCATCCGCAGCCCGCCTGGCGGTACGCAGGCCAGGTGCTTGCCGACGCCGTACTCGTGCTCCACGACGTACTCAACCTGCGCCACCCAGCCGCGGTCGTCGTCACACAGCAGCCACCGCGAACATGCTGATCACCCTGGGCAGCCCGCTCGGCCTCGGCAGCGTGGTCTATCCCCGGCTCCGCCCCCAACCGCCATTCTGGCCGCGGGAGGTCGGCCGCTGGGTCAACGTCGCCCACCGCGACGACTTCATCGCCGTGGAGCCCCGCCTGGCCCCGATGTTCCAGTCCACCGATGGTCGTCTCGTCGAGGACCACGAACTGGTCAGCAAGCACGATCATCACGGCATCGCCGGCTACCTCGAACGACCCGAGACCGGCCTGGCCGTCACCGAGGCGTTGGCCCCCGAAGCTGACGCGACCAATTCGCCGACGTAGCACCGCGACATCAGGGACGGGTTCGGCCCGACCGGTCACCATGAAAGTGTCGCTGCGGGTGAGTCGCCCGCCGGCTCGTACCTTGCCCTTCGTGGCCAAAGAGGACGGCGACGACCGCGGCGAGGTAGAGGAAGGCGAGCAGCACCGGGACCAGGAGCGAACACCCCGTTGACGGCGCTGGCGCCGCCGACCACGTTGGCCGTGAGCCCCGTAAGCAGCAGTGCTTTCGATCTCCCCGCCTCCCTCGCCGCGAAGGCCGATCCAGCCCTGATCGCCGCCGACGAGCGGCACCTCGCAGCCATCGCCGAGAGCCTCTAGCAGTCGATCGCCGACCTGCCCGACCGTCCCGATGCCGAGCGCAGGGCGCCCGGTGGCGAGGGGCAGGCGGCGCTGGACCGGGTCCGGAGATTCACCGGCTTACCGGACGCCTGCGCACAGCCCGTGCGCAGCGATAGGTCCTGAGGAGGTGGCCCGTGACCCAAGTGGGTCACGGGCTCGGTTCGGCGGCCGGAGAGGCTGTCCCACCAGGCCGTTCAAGCCGAGCGGCGTGACCCATTCATGACCCACGCAGCGGAAAACAGGGGTCATGAAAGGGTTCAAACGGGCTGTGCGGAGGCTCCTCCAGACCTTCTCCAGAGAGCCTGAAGGCGGCTTGACCTGCGGTTTTGCGTGGAGCGGGTGACCGGGATCGAACCGGCATGGCCAGCTTGGAAGGCGGGATCCTGAAGTGACACCCGTCGGCTGAACACCTCCAGACTTGGCGCAAGCCGAGGAGGGAGGGCCCGGGTGGGCCGACGGAGCAAGTACCCCGAGGAGTTCCGGCAGCGGGCCGCGCAGTTGGTGCTCGACAGTCGGCGCAGCATCCGTGACGTCGCCGCGGAGCTGGGGGTCAATCACGAGACGCTGCGGAACTGGGTGGCTGCCGAGCGCTGGCAGCGTGCTGAGGGTCCAGCCGCGCTGAGCGCCGATGAGCGCTTCGAGTTGGCCCGGTTGCGGCGCAAGGTGACCGAGCTGGAGCTCGAGCGGGAGATCCTGAAAAAGCCGCGGTCTTCTTCGCCCGGGAGACCGGCCGGTGAATCGCGGAGTGCTCTGCGAGTTCATCGCCGCGGAGAAGACCAGCTACGGCGTGCGCCGTCTCTGCCGGGTGTTCGGCCTCAGCCCGACCAGCTTCTACGCCTGGGCCGCTCGTCGCGGTGGCCCGACCGCCGCCGAACTCGACGAGGCCTACGCTGTCAACGCCGCCCGCACCGCCTGGAGCGAGCACCGGCGGGTCTATGGCGCCCGGCGGCTGACCGCCGAGATCCGCGACCGCGGTCATGCCTGGAACCGCAAGCGGGTGGCCCGGCTGATGCGCCTCGGGGCGATCGAAGGGATGCACCGCCGCCGACGCGGCAAGTACGGCCGTCGGGCCGCCTCGACCGCGACTGCGCCGGACCTAGTCGAGCGCAACTTCACCGCCACCGCCCCCAACCAGCTGTGGGTCGCCGACATCTCCTACCTGCGGACCTGGGAGGGCTTCGTCTACCTGGCGATCGTGGTCGACGCCTTCTCCCGTCGCGTCGTGGGCTGGGCGATGGCCGACCACCTGCGCACCGAGTTGGTCCTCGACGCCGTCGGCATGGCCATCACCACCCGCAAGCCGGCCGCCGGCACGGTGCATCACACCGACCGAGGCAGCCAGTACACCTCCTATGAGTTCGGCAAGGCGCTGCGCGCCTCCGGCCTGCTGGCCTCAATGGGCCGGGTCGGCTCGGCGTTCGACAACGCCATGGCCGAGTCGGTGTTCGCCACTCTCAAGACCGAACTGATCTACCGCCGCTCCTGGCCCACCCGCCACGAGCTGGAGATGGAGGTCTTCTCCTACCTCGAAGGCTTCTACAACACCCGTCGCCGGCACTCCCGGCTGAAGAACCTCAGCCCCACCGACTACGAGAACATGCACCTGACACGAAACGAGGCGTTCGCCTGAGGGGTGTCACTTCAGTGGTGCATGGTGCGAACGAGTGCGCGCCGGTGTCGGGGGAGCACTGTGTCGCGAGGGAGGACGACGACCGGGCGGCGCCCGATCTCGGCCATCTCGCACCACCAGACCTCACCGCGCGCCGGCAGCGTGGTCACGACCGTCCGGCGGCTTCGCGGAACGACGCCAAATCACCCCACTCGTCCGGTTCGTGGAGGGGGTGTTCGTCGTAGGCGGTGTAGCTCGCCTCGACTTCGGCGGCACGGTGGCGCGCCAACCCGGTCGCCGAGGCGGTGCAGGCCCCGAGCGCCGCGGCGCAGCTGGCACTCAGGAGTCGGTCGCCCGCACCTCTCGGGCCTGCCGCGAGGCGATGAAGTCCCGGATGACCGGGTATATCTCGGTCTCCCAGCAGGCACCGGCGAAGACGCCGTAGTGGCCGACGCCCTCCTGCAGGTGGTGGCGCTTGAGCGTCTGCGGGATCCCGGTGCACAGTCGGTGCGCGGCCTCGGTCTGCCCGGGCGAGCACATGTCATCCTGAGCGCCCTCGACGGTGAGCAGGGCGTTGTCCCCTATGGCGGACGGAGCCGGCGCCCTTCAGGAGCTAGTGCAGGCCTCGAGCGGGGTCAGGACGCCGTCGTCTTGACCTCGGCCGGCGTCATCGCGACCGTCTGCGCCGTCCTGCTCCGTCCCGGTGCGGCCGGACTGGTGGCGCTCAACCGTTTCGCGGTCAACGGCGCCGTCACCAAGCTCTCGGTCGGCCGGTCAGGGTCGACGCTGCCCACCTTCAGCGAGCACACCTACCTCGGCGGCGAGCACCTCACGTATCGGTGAGGGCCCCGCGGCGGCCGTCCGGTCCCGACGCGCCAAGTCTCGACTCGAGGCTGTTCAGGCAATCGCCGCGGCAGGTTGTCCGGGGAGGTGATCGCCGTCCTCCCGAGGAGCCGGCACCCGACCGTGACGGTCACCTGCTCGGGCGGGGTTCAGGGGAAGTCGGGGCCGCGAACCACGAAAGCAGGTCCGGCCGGTCCACCGCGCCGTCGGAGACGGCAGCATCGACGTCCGTGCCTTGCAGGATTCGTTTCACCGGGATCTCGAGTTTCTTGCCGGTGAGTGTCCGTGGCACCCCTGGGGCGGCGACGATCTCATCGGGAACGTGTCGCGGGGACAACTCCTGCCGCAACGCCCGCACGATCCGCTCGCGCAGGCCGGCGTCGACCTCGACGCCGGCGGCCGGGACGACGAAGAGCCGAAGGGAGTAGCCGCCATCGGGCAGGTCGATCCCCACGACGAGGCTGTCGGCGATCTCGGGCATCGATTCCACGACGCCATAGATCTCGGCCGAGCCCAGCCGCACGCCGCCCCGGTTCAGGGTCGCGTCCGAGCGGCCGGACACGACGACACTGCCCCGCTCGGTGAGGGTGATCCAGTCGCCCTGCCGCCAGACGCCGTCGAAGGTCTCGAAGTACGAGGAGCGGTACCGCGCCCCCTCCGGGTCCCGCCAGAACCCGACCGGCATCGACGGCATGGGTGCGGTGAGGACGAACTCGCCCACCCGGCCCACGAGCGGCCGCCCATCGGAGTCGTAGGCCGCCGCTTTCACGCCCAGCCAGCGGCCCGAGATCTCCCCTTGCCAGACAGGCAGCAACGGGCTCCCGCCGAAGAATGCCGTGCAGACGTCCGTGCCGCCGCAGATGGAGTCGATACGGACCCGCGGGCCCAGCTGGTCGCTGAGCCACTGCCAGCCGGCGAGTGGCAGGGGGGATCCAGTGGGGATGACCGTCCGCAGGCGCGCACGCGTATCGCCCGGCAGCACGACGCCGGCCTTGGCGCACGCGGCCGCGTACGCCGAGCCCATCCCCAGCACGCTCGCACCCGTCCGTGCAGCCACCTGCCAGAGGGCATCGGGGGAGGGGTGCGCGGGGCTGCCGTCGTAGAGGACGACGGTGCTGCCGTGCAGCAGGCCGCCCACGAGGAAGTTCCATGCCATCCAGCTCGTCGAGCTCGGGAGGAAGAAGGTGTCGTCCGGCCGGAGGTCCAGGCAGAGGCCGAGGGCCTTCAGATGCTCGACGACGATGCCGCCGTGGCCGTGCACGATGCCTTTCGGCAAGCCGGTCGTCCCCGAGGAGAACAGCACCCAGAGCGGAGCTGCAAAGTCCATCCGTTCGAACACCGGCTCCCTCGGCCGCGCGACGAGATCCGAATAGGGCAGGTCCTCGGAGGGGCTGAGTGGAGCGGCCGGGTGCAGGGACTGCACGATGATCACTGTGTGGACGGAGGCCATCACCGCGCGCAGCTGCGCGACGACGTCGCGCCGGTCGTGCTCGCGGCCGGCCCAGCGGTAACCGTCGACGGCGATGAGCACCGTGGGCTCCACCTGACCGAGGCGGTCGACCACGCTGCGCAGCCCGAAATCAGGGGCGCACGACGTCCACACGGCCCCGAGGCTCGCCGTGGCGAGCAGCGCCACCACCGCCTCGGGGATGTTCGGGAGGTAGGCCGCGACCCGATCCCCGGGTCCCACGCCGAGGTCGCGCAGCGCGGCAGCGAGCGCCCCGACCTGACCCCGCAGCTCACTCCGCGAGATCTCGCGGGGTGGCCCTTCCTCCGCGACCGCGATAAGGGCGGGCCGGTCGCCCGACGCTCCGGACAGCAGGGCCTCGGCGTAGTTGAGGCGTGATCCCTCGAACCAGCGCGCCCCGGGCATCGCCCGGTCGCTCAGGACAGCGGAGTAGGGGTCAGACGCAGGCAGGGCGAAGAACCGCCACACAGCGTCCCAGAAGTCCTCGAGCTCCTCGACCGACCAGCGCCAGAGGTCGTCGTAATCGGCGAAGGCGAGGCCGCGCTCACGCTCGAGCCACCGCAGGAACTCGACGACCCGGCTGCTCTCCCGGTCGGCCGCTGTCGGCTGCCACAGCACCGGAGGCGCACCCGGCCCATCCTGCGGCTGGGTGTGGGCCACCTGCGTTCCTCCTCGAGCGAGGCTCGTCCGTCGGACGACGAGGCTGATGCTCGTCGGCATCCGCAAGTGGACGCAGTCTGCCCGAGCGCCGACGCCAGGTCGAGCGCGGCCGACGGGAAGGGCCGCGTCCGACCGGGCGCCGGTCCGGCATGCGCATGACGACGGATCGCGGCCTGCGGTCCGGGACGCTGCCGCCGGGCCACGTCCCAGAGATCGGTCCCTCGGTTGCCTCGCGGACCGGCCACGAGTATGACCTGGATCACAGTGCTTTCGTCAGCCGTCCGCCCGCGGCCACGCCGTGGATGCCGCGATGTCCAGGAGGACCCATGACCGAGACCACCGTTCCTGCCGTCGGTGACGTGCTGAAGGACGCACCCAGCAACTGGGGCAAGTGGGGCCCGGACGACGAGGTCGGTGCTCTGAACTACCTGGGTCCGGAGCAGGTGCTGGCCGCTGCACAGCTGATCCGCTCGGGCAAGGTCTTCACCCTGCAGCGCCTCATCGGTGACCCGAAGGGGGACCCCGTGTGGCCGGGTCGCACGCCGGCCGAGCGCACGCAGATCCTGGACGAGGGCGACTGGGACGAGGGGGGAAGCGGACCCGCTTTCCCGGGCGGACTGCACTACGCCGACGACAAGATCAATGCGTTCCTCCAGGGCTCGACTCAGTACGACGGCCTGGGGCACGTCTGGTACGACGGCAAGATCTGGAACGGCTACGACGCCCGGACGACGATCGGGGGCCTGGACAAGGCCAGCGTCGAGCCGATCGCCCAGCGGGGCGTGGTCGGCCGCGCCGTGCTCCTGGACATGGCCCGCTTCCGGGGCAAGCCGACCCTGGAGGCAGCGGAGACCTTCACGCACGAGGACCTGCTCGCGTGCGCGCAGGCCCAGGGGGTGGAGCTCCGGAAGCGCGACATCCTGGTCATCCGCACGAACTTCCTGCAGCTGTTCTTCGAACTGGGTGACAAGTTCTACGAGGGGTTCTGCGAGCCGGGCCTGGTGTACAGCCCCGAACTCGTGCAGTGGTTCGCCGACATGGAGATCCCGAACCTGGTCACCGACACGATCGCCAACGAGGTCACCTTCGACCCGAACAACGGCGTGGCGCTGTCCCTGCACTGCGCGCTGATGCGCAACCTCGGCGTCACGCTGACCGAGATCGCCGACCTGGAGAAGCTCGCGGACGACTGCGCCGACGACGGTCGCTACGAGTTCTTCTACGCGGCCGCGCCGTTGAAGGTCGCCCAGGGCAGCGGGTCACCCGTCAACCCCCTCGCGATCAAGTAGGCCCGCCATGAGCGTCTACGACGAGCGCCCGTGGCTCGGCCTGTACGGCGACCAGGCGGCCGACAACCAGCTCGAGTACGGCAACGCGCTGGAGATGTTCCGGGCGGGCGTGGCCGCCGATCCGGACGGCGCCGCGGTGAAGTACTTCGATGGGGTGCTGACGCGCGCCGAGCTCGACGAGCAGAGCGATGCCCTCGCCAGCGCCCTGCTGGCCAGCGGCTTCGGCCGCGGTGACCGGCTCGCGGTCTACCTGCAGAACGTGCCGCAGTTCCTCGTCTGCATGGTCGGCACCTGGAAGGCCGGCGGGGTGATGGTCTCGATCAACCCGATGAGCCGCACCCGCGAGCTCTCCTACCTGCTCAAGGACTCCGGCGCGACGGTGCTGGTCTGCCTGGAGGCGCTCTACGACGGCGTGGCCCGCGGCGTCGTCCCCAACACCGACGTCGAGCTGGTGCTGACCACCAGCGAGCTGGAGTACCAGAGCCGCAACGACGAACGGCTGTTCAAGGGCGTCAGCCGGCAGCGCCACGACGGGACGACGGACTTCACCGAGCTGCTGCAGCAGCACGCGGGCCAGATGCCGCCGGCGGTCCAGTTCACTCCGGACGACGTCGCCTTCCTCACCTACACCTCCGGGACGACGGGAGTGCCCAAGGGGGCGATGAACACCCACCGCAACGTCGTGTTCACCGCATCCGTGTACCGGGACTGGGCCCGGTTCGCCCCCGGCGGGTCGGTGTTCGGGATCGCCCCGCTGTTCCACATCACCGGCCTCATCGGGCACATCGCCGTCAGCTTCCTCGCCCCGTCCACGCTCGTGCTGGCCTACCGGTTCGATCCGCAGGTCGTCCTCGACGCCCTGCTCGAGCACCGGCCGACGTACACGATCGGCGCGATCACCGCCTTCAACGCGCTGCTCGGATCCCCCGAGTTCACCAAGGACCACTTCAGCTCCTTCACCTCGGTCTACTCCGGCGGGGCGGCCATCTCACCCACGGCCGAGCAGGCCTTCCTGGCCGAGACGGGCAAGCAGGTGCACAACGCCTACGGGCTGACCGAGACGACCAGCCCGATGACGCTGACGCCGTTCGGAGCGCCGTCCCCGGTGGACCCGACCTCCGGAGCCCTGTCGGTCGGCGTCCCCGTGCCCAGCACGATCGTGCGCATCCAGGGAGAGGACGGCCAGGACCTGCCGCTGGGGGAGGTCGGCGAGATCGTCGCGGAGGGCCCGCAGGTCGTCGCCGGGTACTGGGGCAAGCCGCAGGAGACCGCGGCCAGCCTGCCAGGCGGGGCGCTCAAGAGCGGCGACGTCGGCTTCATGAACCCCGAGGGCTGGATCTTCATCGTCGACCGCAAGAAGGACATGATCAACGCGTCCGGCTACAAGGTCTGGCCGCGCGAGGTCGAAGACGTGCTGGCCGAGCACCCGGCCGTCCGCGAGTCCGCCGTCGTCGGCGTGCCCGACGAGAAGCGCGGCGAGACGGTGAAGGCGTTCGTCAGTGTGAAGCCCGGGGCCACGGTCACCCCCGAGGAGCTGATCGCGCACTGCAGGGAGCGGATGGCCGCCTACAAGTACCCGCGGCAGGTCGAGATCATCGACGAGCTGCCCAAGACGGTCACCGGCAAGATCTTGCGCCGCGAGCTGCGGGAATAGCTCTCAACCAGGCCGGCGCGGCCCGTTCCCGCTACCGCCACCCATCCGCCGCGCCACGGGAGTGAGACACGATGAGAGCCGCCCTGCTGACCGAGTACCGCCACGATTTCGCCATAGACACGGTCCCCGACCCCACGATCACGTCCCCGAACGACGTCATCGTCCGGGTCGGGGCGGCCGGGTTCTGCCGCACCGACATCCACCTGTGGGACGGCCAGTTCGACGCCATGCAGAAGGGCGCCGGCGTCGACCTGCCGTTCGTCTGCGGGCACGAGACCGCAGGCTGGGTCGCCGAGGTCGGCGCCGGTGTGACGCACGTGGCCGTGGGGGATGCGGTGCTGCTGCACCCGCTCGCCACCTGCGGGTACTGCAAGGCATGCCGAGCCGGTGACGACATGCACTGCACCGCCGGGGTGTTCCCCGGGGTGCTGGCGCCGGGGGGCTTCGCCGAGTTCGTCAAGACGAACGCGCGGGCGGTCGTACCGCTCAAGGGTTCCCTGACCCCGGTCGACGTCGCCCCGCTCGGGGACGCCGGGCTGACCGCCTATCGCGCGGTGCGCAAGGCCCTCCCGCTCGCGGTGCCGGGGACCCGGACCGTCGTCCTCGGCGCCGGTGGCCTCGGACACATCGGCATCCAGGCGCTGCGGGCGCTGTCGCAGACCGAGATCATCGTGGTGGACCGCAACCCCGAGGCGCTCGAGCACGCCCGGGGATGGGGCGCCGACCACGTCGTCCTCGCCCGGGAGGACCGCTCGCACGTGGCAGAGGTACGCGACCTCACCGACGGCGTCGGCGCCGAGGTGGTCATCGACTACGTCGGGGAGGGCGGCGCGGAGAAGGACGGCGTCGAGCTGCTCGGCGCCAACGGGGTCGACTTCCTCGTCGGCTACGGGGCCACGCTCGAGGTGGAGATCCTGAGCCAGGCGCTGTTCCCCGAGACGAGCTTCGTCGGCAACATCTGCGGCAACTACAACGAGCTCGTCGAGCTCGTGGCGCTCGCCGCCCGCGGCGCGGTCACGCTCACCACGACGACGTTTCCGCTGGAGGGCGTCAACGACGCCCTACACGCGCTCGACGAGGGCCGCCTGATCGGGCGCGGCGTCCTCGTTCCCAACGAGAGCTGAGGAGAAGGCCGTGCTGAAGGTGACCTTCGTGGTGTACGAGAAGAGCGGCCTCGACCGGGCCGAGGCGCTGCGCTACTGGCGCGACACCCACGGACCGATCGACGCGAAGATCCCGGGCCTCCAGCGCTACGTGCAGCAGCACGCCATCGCGGCCCCGGAGGGCGACCCGCCGTTCCTCGGTGTGGCCACCTTGACCTTCGCCGACGAGGACGCGTTCGGTGTCGCGGCGGCGTCACCCGAGTTCGCGGTTGCGGTTGCCGACCTGGACAACTTCGCCGACGCGCAACGGCTGCCCACCGCCTTCGTCGAAGAGGTCGTGATCGTCGGCTGACCCCCGCGCCGTCGACACCGGGTTCCCGAGAGCGAGGAGGGAGAACGATGACCGCGGACGTGGGCAGAGCGTCGGACGGCCGGGACGACAGCCGGGGAGACGTGCCGCACGACGAGACCGACGCCGTGGAGGCGGTCGAGAACGGCGAGGCGGTCGCGATCCCGTCGGTCGGCGGCTTCCTGCGCGGTCTCGGCCTCGCGCTGGCGCAGGCCGGGCCGGTGAGCAGGGAGGCCACGCGCCTGGCTCGGGAATCCGTGCAGATCGCCCGCGGCACCGACGAGCACCTGCCGTCGCCGAAGGACAAGCGTTTCAGCGACCCGGCATGGTCCAAGAACCCGGTCTACCGGCGCGTGGGGCAGCTCTACCTGGCCGCCGGGGGCGCGGCGAGCCGGCTGGTGGACGGTCTCGAGGCGCAGCAGATCGACTGGCACGACGTCGAGCGGGCCCGCTTCGCCGTCAACGCGCTGACCAGCGCGCTCGCGCCGACCAACACGCCTCTCGGAAACCCCGCCGCGCTCAAGCACGCCTTCGACACGGCAGGCGCCAGCGTGCTGCGCGGGCTGAAGAACCTCGCCCACGACGTCCGGCACAACGGCGGGATGCCGTCGCAGACCGACCGCACGGCCTTCACGGTGGGTCAGGACCTCGCTCTCACGCCTGGCGCGGTCGTGCACCGGACCGAGGTGGCCGAACTGATCCAGTACGCGCCGAGCACCCCGACGGTGCGCCGGCGGCCGGTCCTGGTGATCCCGCCGCCGATCGGTCGCTACTACTTCCTCGACCTGCAGCCCGGTCGCAGCTTCGTCGAGTACGCGGTGAGCCAGGGCCTGCAGGTGTTCATGCTCAGCTGGCGCAACCCACAGCCGGAGCAGGCGGACTGGGGCATGGACGACTACGGCCGCGGGATCGTGGCCGCACTCGACACGGTCCGGGAGATCACCGGCTCCGACGACGTCAACACCATCGGCTTCTGCGCCGGCGGCATCCTCATGTCGACGGTGCTCAGCCACCTCGCCCAGACCGACGCCCCGGTGGTGCACAGCGCCTCCTACGGCGTGACGCTGCTCGACTTCGACAGCGAGGCGCCGATCGGGGCGTTCTCCGCGCCGCGCCTGTTGGAGCTCGCCCAGCGCGACAGCCGGCGCAAGGGGATCATCTCCGCGCGCTCGATGGGGACCGTGTTCGCCTGGATGCGACCCGACGACCTCGTCTTCAACTACGTCATCAACCAGTGGCTGATGGGCGAGGACCCGCCGGTGTTCGACATCCTCGCGTGGAACGCCGACGGGACGAACCTGCCCGCCCGGCTGCACGAGCAGTTCCTCGGGATCTTCCGCGACAACACCCTGATCCGGCGGGGCGGTGTCTCGGTGCTCGGGACGCCGGTCGATCTCTCCCGGATCGAGGTGCCGACCTTCGTCACCGGGGCCGTGAACGACCACCTCACGCCCTGGAAGGGCTGCTACCGCACGACCCAGCTGCTGTCGGGACCGAGCACCTTCGTGCTCAGCAACGCCGGACACGTCGCGAGCCTGGTCAACCCGCCCGGCAACCCCAAGGCGACCTACTGGGCCGGTGGCAGGGCCGCCGGCACGGATCCGGAGACATGGCAGGCGAGCGCCGAGAAGCACACGGGAAGCTGGTGGGAGGCCTGGGCCGAGTGGGTGCTCGAGCGCTCCGGTGAGGAGCGGCCCGCACCGGCCGACCTGGGCAGCGACGGTCATCCTCCGCTCGAACCCGCCCCCGGGTCGTACGTGCTGGATCGTGTGCCGGCTCCCGCAGCGCGGGAGCGGCCGGGGCGGTCGGCCGCGGGTGGCCTCGGACGGTGACCGGCGAACAGGCGGACCAGCGGCCGGGAACGGGGGAGGACCCACCCGGACTCCCCCTGGCGGCCCTCGAGGAACACATCCGGCAGACGCTCCCGGATCTGCTGCAAGGGCCGTTGTCGGCGCAGCTGGTGGCCGGCGGGCGGTCCAACCTCACCTACCTGCTGTCCGACGGGCGAGACCGCTGGGTGCTGCGTCGGCCTCCCCTCGGGCACGTGCTCGAGACCGCCCACGACATGGGTCGGGAGCACCGGTTGCTCGCGGCACTGTCGCCGACCGACGTACCCGTGCCCCGGCCCCTGCTGCTGGCCGGCGCCGAGGTGATCGGCGCGCCGTTCTACCTCATGGAGTTCGCCGACGGGCAGGTACTGCGCGAACGGGCGCAGTTGGAGCGCCTGGACGCTCCCGCCGCAACCGCGCTGGCGGACGAGCTGGTCGACGTACTCGCCCGACTGCACCGACTCGATCCGCAGCAGGTGGGCCTGGGCGACCTCGGGCGGCCCGACGGTTATCTGGAGCGCCAGCTGCGCCGGTGGCGGCGTCAGCTCGAGTCGTCGCACAGCCGCGACCTGCCCGAACTCACTCGCCTGGTCGAGCGATTGGCCACGCAGATCCCGATCAGTCAGAACGCCGCCATCGTCCATGGCGACTACCGGCTGGACAACGTCGTCGTCGACCCCGTGCACGGGCACATCGTGGCGGTCCTGGACTGGGAGATGGCGACACTGGGCGATCCCCTCGCCGACCTCGCGTCCACGGTCGTCTGGTGGGACGGAATGCGGGGGCTCGACAGCCCCGTGGCTGCGGTCCCGGCCGACGTTCCCGGCTACCCCGGTGGCGACCACCTCCTGGCTGCCTACGGCCGGCAGAGCAGGGCAGACCTCGCCTCGCTGCCCTGGTACCTCGGGTTCGCGTACTTCAAGATCGCCGCCATCTTCGAGGGAATCCACTTCCGGTCCCAGCAGGGCCTGACGATCGGCGAGGGCTTCGAGCGCCTCGGCGACCTGGTGCCCCCCCTGGTCGAGCGCGGCCACGCCGCACTGAACGGCACGACGTGACCCGATGTCACCGCCCGCCGCTGGGCAGTCGTGCCCGGCGGTCAGCTTCCCGTCCCTGGAGGATGTCGTGACCCAAGCCCGCGCCGACCACTTCCTCCCAGCGCCCTCGTCCCGCGCCGTCGAGCTGCACGAACGGATGCTCGCCTTCATGCGCGACCAGGTGATGCCGGCCGAGGAGGAGTACCTCGCCCACCGCCGGGCTGCCGGCCCCGACGACCACGACGTCCCGCCCGTGATCGAGCGGCTCAAGAAACAGGCGCGGGAGCGGGGCTTGTGGAACCTGTTCCTGCCCTCGGAGTCCGGACTCACCCAGTTGGAGTACGCGCCCATCGCGGAGCTGTCGGGCTGGAGCAACGACCTGGCGCCGGAGGCGATCAACTGCCAGGCGCCCGACACCGGGAACATGGAACTGCTGCACCTGCTCGGGTCGGAGGAGCAGAAGCAGAGGTGGCTGGAGCCGCTGCTGGCCGGTGAGATCAGGTCCGCGTTCGCCATGACCGAGCCCGACGTGGCCAGCAGCGACGCGACCAACATCGCCACCCGGATCGAGCGCGACGGCGACGAATACGTCATCTCCGGACGGAAGTGGTGGACCAGCGGCGCCCTCGACCCGCGCTGCGCCGTGCTGATCGTCATGGGGAAGACCGACCCCGCGGCGCAGCCGCACCGGCAGCAGACCATGGTCCTCGTGCCGCTGGACACACCCGGGGCCACGGTCGTCCGGGACCTCCCGGTGTTCAACCACCACGACCAGCACGGGCACGCCGAGGTCGTCTTCGCCGGAGCCCGGGTGCCGGTGAGCAACGTGGTGGGGGAGGAGGGGGGCGGCTTCGCGGCTGCCCAGGCGCGACTGGGTCCAGGCCGCATCCACCACTGCATGCGCGCGCTGGGTGCCGCCGAGCGCGCCCTGGCGCTGATGGTCGATCGGGCACGGTCGCGGGTCGCCTTCGGGCGCCCGCTCGCCGACCAGGGCGTCGTGCAGCAGCAGATCGCCGAGTCCCGGCTCGAGATCGAGCAGGCACGGCTGCTGTGCCACCGGGCCAGCCACGTCATCGACACGGCGGGCAACAAGGCGGCCCGTGACCTGGTGGCGATGGCGAAGGTCGCCGTCCCGCGGGCAGCCACCGCGGTCATCGACCGAGCGATCCAGGTGCACGGGGGTGCTGGCGTCACCGACGTCACCCCGTTGCCGTCCATGTACGGCTGGCACCGCGCGATGCGGCTGTTCGACGGCCCGGACGAGGTACACCTCCGGTCGATCGCCAAGGCCGAGATCGGCCGTACGCCTGTGCTACCCCCCGGCCGGACTGCGGCCGAGTCCCGCGGCACCGCCCGGGGGGCACGGCCATGACCACGCTCGCCGGGCTGACCCTGCTGATGTCAGGCGGCAGCCGCGGCATCGGGCTGGCGATCGCCACCCGAGCGGCGCAGAACGGAGCGAACGTCGTCCTTCTCGCGAAGACCGCAGAACCGCAGCCCCGGCTCGAGGAAACCGTGCACACCGGCGCGGCGCAGATCCAGGAAGCCGGCGGCCAGGCGCTGGCGGTCGTCTGACTGCACGTGCAGCGAAGGCGAACGGTGACTGAACGGCTCCCCGTGGACCCTGGAGACGCTGCTGCGCGGTCGTCGCACGGAGACGCGACGCTCGGCCCGGCCACCCGAGCAGTTCGGGTCTGCTGGACGAGTCCTGGCGCTGGTGCTCTTGACACCGCTTGAATCGGCCGAGAGTGTGATGTAGGCCACAGTGAGGCCGAACGTGCGCCTGCTTGAACGGTTGTCAAGCTCTACGCGGGCGACTCTGCGCTTCCCGTCATGCCTCCTAGGAGTTGCGCCATGACGCACAAGGTCCTCGTCGCCGGAGCGAGCGGGCTCGTCGGGGCCGCCGTCGTGGACCGGTTCCTCGACGACGGCTGGGACGTCGTCGCGGTGTCGCGGCGCAAGCCGGAGGTCTTCAGCAACAAGCCCTTCACGCATCTCCCGGTGGATCTGCAGGACCAGAGTGCCTCGAAGGCAGCATTCACCGGTATCGCGGACGTGAGCCATGTCGTCTACGCAGCGGTCTACGAGAAGCCGGGCCTGGTCGCCGGGTGGACCGAGGAGGACCAGATGCAGACGAACCTCGAGATGCTGCAGAACCTCATCGAGCCGCTGTCCGGCGACGACGCCCTGCAGCACGTGACGCTGCTGCAGGGCACCAAGGCGTACGGGATCCACGTGCACCCGATGCGGGTACCGGCCCGCGAACGGTACCCGCGCGACGAGCACGCCAACTTCTACTGGCTCCAGGAGGACTACCTGAAGGAGAAGACCGCCGAGCGCGGGTTGCGGTACACGATCTTCCGCCCGCAGCTCATCGTCGGACCGAACTACGGCGTCGTAATGAACCTGCCGCCGGTCATCGGGGCCTACGCCGCGATCTGCAAGGAGGAGGGCCGACCGTTCTCCTTCCCGGGCGGCACGCCCTTCGTCTGGGAGGCGGTCGACACCCGCATCGTCGCGAACGCCATCCGCTGGGCCGCCTCGGAGCCGACGGCCGACGGGCAGCACTACAACCTCACCAACGGCGAGGTGTTCGAGTGGCACGACCTGTGGCCGGCCCTGGCTGAGGAGCTCGGCGTCGAGGTAGGCCCCGACGAGCCGCTCAGCATGGCGGAGTACCTGCCGTCCAAGGCGGACGTGTGGGATCGCATCGTCGGCAAGCACGGCCTGCGCAGGATCAGCATGCAGGAGCTGCTGGGGGAGTCGCACCACTACGCCGACTTCTGCTTCCTCTATGGAGCCACCGAGAGCCCGCCGCTCGCGTTCGTCAGCACTGTCAAGATCAAACAGCACGGGTTCTGCGATGTGATGGACACCGAGGAGTCGTTCCGGCACTGGATCCGCGTGCTCCAGGAGCGCAAGGTGCTGCCACCGCGCGACTAG
>NZ_JBFNXQ010000114.1:0-15916 GCF_041018925.1 Geodermatophilus maliterrae | reverse complement strand
GTCGGGCACCACCCAGACCATCACCCCGGCCGCGGCCGTGCAGACCCCGCCGCCGGCCGGTGCCGGACGGGGCGGGCAGCAGGCCGCCGGCCGGACGCCCAAGCGCGGTCCCCGCGGCCCGCGGCGGGCCCGGCTGCAGCTGCGGCACATCGACACGTGGTCGGCGCTGAAGATCTCGCTGGTCCTGTCGATCGCGCTGTTCTTCATCTGGATGGTCGCCGTCGGGATCCTCTACGGCGTCCTGTCCGGTGTCGGCGTCTTCGACACCCTCAACGACCTCTTCGGCCAGCTCGGTACCGCCTCCGGCGGCGAGGGCGGCGGGGACGTCATCACACCTGGTGTCGTCTTCGGCGGCGCGGCGGTCATCGGCGCGATCAACATCGTGCTCATGACCGCGCTGTGCACCGTCGCGGCCTTCATCTACAACCTGTGCGCCGACCTCGTCGGCGGCCTCGAGGTCACGCTCGCCGAGCGCGAGTAGCAGCAGGACCCCGTCCTCCCCACCGCTCGCACGCTCCCGGCGGGATACTGCGGAGGGGCCACGTGCCGGGTCCCGCGAGGGGCCGGGTACATTGGTCGCGGTCCACGGGCCTGTAGCTCAGGCGGTTAGAGCGCATCCCTGATAAGGATGAGGCCGGAGGTTCAAGTCCTCCCAGGCCCACCCGTGTACCGGTGCCCCGGCGCCGGACGGCCCCGTCGTCACGGCGCGGGGGCGCCGTCCGTGGCGCCGCCGACCTCAGGAGGTACCGCGTGTTGAAGAAGCTGGCCCTGGCCGCCGTGGCGGCCGCCGGTGTCGCCGCTGTCCGTCGCCGCGCCGGAGGAGGCGCGGGCAAGGCCGAGGCCGACCTCTGGCACGAGGCCACCAGCGGCCCGCAGGCCGTCAGCCGCCCCACCACCCGCTGACCCCGGCCCCCTCGCGGGGCCACCCGGGGACAGCCCCGGGGACGTAGCTCAATTGGCAGAGCACCGCCTTTGCAAGGCGGGGGTTAGGGGTTCGATTCCCCTCGTCTCCACTCGCTTGACCTGCGGCTTCACCTCCGCCGGGGGCTCGGATGAGCAATCCGGCAGGGTCTCAGTCCGCAAAAAGTCCGCAACTCGTCCGTGGGATGCGGCCCGCAGGGTGTCCAGCCGGTCGGCGACGTCGTCCAGGTCGTCGTCGAACAGGTCGGCGTAGCGGTCCAGGGTCATGGCGGCCGACGCGTGTCCGAGCATCCGCTGCACCGCCTTGACGTTGGCGCCGGCCTTGATCGCCAGCGAGGCCGCGGTGTGCCGGAGCTCGTGCGGCGTGAGCCCGGGCTCTCCGATGGCCCGGGCCGCGGCGTCGAACCAGGCGGACCGGGCGTTCCGGTTGCGCAGCACCGCGCCCTGCGGCGAGGGGAAGGCCAGCTCGTCGGCAGGGCGGGTCACCACCGTCCGGGCGAGTTCGTCGACGAGGAACCGCGGCAGCGGCACCGAGCGGCGGCCGTGGGTCTTGGGGGTGCCCCACACCAGGCGGGAGCCGTCGACCTCGGTGACAGCCTCCTCGACGAGCACCCGTCGGCGCAGCAGGTCGAAGTGCCGCACCCGCAGCGCCGCCAGCTCCGACCAGCGCAGCCCGCAGTAGCCGAGCACCAGCACGGCGACCCGGCCGGGCCCGGCGGCGTCGGCGAGTGCCTCGAGCTGCTCCACGGTCAGGTACCGGCGGCGCCTCTCCTGCATAGCGGATGCGCGCGACCTCAATCACCTCACCACGGCATTGAGCAGCCGAGACCTGATCGGCCAGGCCAAGGGCATCTTGATGGAGCGCTACAAGATCACTGCCGAGATGGCCTTCGCTCTGCTAGCGAGGACCAGCCAGGACACCAACCGCAAGCTCCATGAGGTCGCGGCGTCTCTAGCCCAATCGGGCGTCCTCGGGTCCTGACCGAGACACCGCCGGGCGGGCGCTCGTGGCCGGGTTGACCGTCGGTCGCGGCGGGAAGGTTCTGAGCACGGTCCGTGCGCGGCCGGCAGCGCAGTGGACTCAGGCCCGGCGGTCTAGCAACAGGCCGCCGGGCCGACTCTCGCCGGCTGGAGCCTCGTGAGCGACCACGACCGCCTCGCCTGCCGACGGGCGCGCTCCTCATGGCGCTGCCAGGGCGATCTACCGAGCTCAGACAATCGGTCGCCGCTGGATGACTCCATGACTCAGGCGGATCTGTCGTCGTAGGCGAGCTCCTCGAGCGGGACTTCGCGAGCGAGTACGCGGGCGGCGAGGTCGTCGAGGTCGGAACCCGTTCCATAGGCGTGGGACCGGAGCAGCGCCAGGGCGTCCTCGCTGGTGATGTCCAACCCGGCGTTGAGGAAGCCCATGGCCTGCCAGACCAGAGACCGCCGCTCGGCGGCCGGTGCTCCGAGCCAGGCGGGCCCGTCCTCGCCGCCGGCGGGGCGTGCGGAACGGTGGAACAGCGACACGATCTCGCGGGTGACGGTCAGGGCGTCGTACAGCGTGACGGTGCGGACGTCGTGGGGCGGGACGAGGTAGAGGTCCAGTGCGCCGTAGCCGCGGAGCTCGTCCTGGAACGGCATGGAGATGATGCCCCGCACAGGGGTCTGGGTGACGAGGGCGTCGTGGAACGCCGGCCAGCTGGCCTCGATGTCGGCCTCTTCGGCGACGATGGACTGGCCGGAGACGTGGGCGGACAGGCAGGGGCCCTCGCCCACGGTGAACTGCAGTCGCTCGGCCACCGCGGAGACCTCGTCGCTGGCGCCCAGCGGCAACCGGCGGTCCGTGCTGAAGAACAGGCTGATGCCTGCCCCGTCGACCGGCAGCACAACGGCGGCGGCCCTGGCCAGCCGGACGGGTAGCAGCTCCGGGTCGGACATGTCCACGGCGGAGGCCGCGACGGCAATGGCGAAACGCTCGGTGATGCTCATCGAACTCCAGTCATCTGCGGCGTCGTCCGAGGGGATCCGGGGCAGTGGTGGCCTCTGGTAGGGACATGGGCCACCTGATGTGCTGCGTTTGGTGGGCAGCACCGGAATGCGCGACCCCGACGCCACGGGCGCAGGGGAAGCTCCGGCGTCAGGAGGCTGGGTCCTTCGGCGTCCCGCTGACGCCGTCGACGAGGGCCTGGGCGATGTCGCGGAGCTTGCGGTTGGACCGTTGTGAGGCGGCGGCGAGCATGTTGAAGGCCTCGGCGGCGTCGCAGTTGCGTTGGCTCATCAAGATTCCCTTGGCCTGTTCGATGACCGCTCGGGTGCGCATCGCGGTGTCGAGGTGTTCGGCCAGCTCGCGGGTGCTCTCGTACAGGTGCCTGTTCTGGACGGCGATGGCGGCGTAGGAGGCGAACTCCGCCGCGACGTCCCTCGCTTCGTCGCTGAAGACCTGTGCCTCGGTCGCGTAGAGGTTCAGGGCGCCGTGGACGGACTCCCGGACCGGCACCGGGACGGACAGGGAGCTGAGCGAGCCCCGAGCGACGCATTCCTGGGCGTGGCCCGGCCAGCGGGTCTCCTCGCGCGCGTCGGAGATCTCCTGGATCTCCTGGCCGACGGCGGCCTCCAGGCAGGGACCCTGTCCGCGGCTGTACTGCGACTCGTCGAGGTCGAGCGCCAGCTGGCCGGTGAAGGAGGCGGTGGTGGCCTTGTGGTCGCTGACGAGGGTGACGGAGGCCTCGGCGACGCCGGGGGTGACCTGCTTGGCGAGCTCGGCGATCCGGAGCAACATCGCGTCCATCGACGTACCTGCGAAGGGCAGCCTGCCGAGCTCGGCGATCGCGGCTCGGGTGTCGAGGGGTTCGGGGGAACGTTGATCGGGGGTCGAGCTCATGGCGGATCCGGTCCGTCAGGTCCGGCTGGCCGACAAGGACGGTCGGCCCCGGAGTGGGTCCTCTTCGGAGGGAGAACTCCCGGTCCGGCAGGCCACGTCATGACCCATCAGAAGCCGCGAAGCGGCGTAGAAGAGAGTCTACTCACCCATTCGGTTCCGTAAGCGGCGGAGAACGAGTCCCCAGGAGCGGGACCATCGCGGACTTCGATCCGGTAGTAGCGGCACACCTACCCGCAGAGCCCCGGTTCCGGCGGTCAGATGCCTCCGCACAAGGTCCGGACTCGACCGGGAACGACCGTCGAAGAGATCGGCCGAGACTCCACTCGCTCGTCCACAACCCGCTCGCCTTCCGACTGCGCGGCGCCGGGGGAAGGGTGGGCCGCAGGCCCATCCCGCAGGGACGCGCAAGCGCCCTTCCGGCGGCCGGCGCAGTCGGAGACACTCCTGCGGGGATGGGCGGCGGGTGGCGCCTCCCGGAGCGGCGTCCGACGCGGCTGCGGCCCGCCCCGCAGTCCGCACACAGTCCGCAGATGGTCCGCACAACGGCCGAAATCGGCCCACACTGCCCGACAGCGACCAACGGTGAAGGTGCTGGTCAGTACGGGTTTTCAGCCACAGCCCACTGCGCCAAGCCACCCCTCGGTCGATTCTGCGAGGCGGGGATTAGGGGTTCGATTCCCCTCGTCTCCACCACGTCGACGGGCCCACGCCCCGACCGCGAGTCACCGGTCGGGGCGTCGCCGTCTGCCGGTCAGGTCGCTCCTCAGGCCGGCACGGCCGTCGCCCGGACGGCGCGGTCGCGCAGCCAGCCCAGCAGCTGCTCGGGCGGCAGCGGCCGGCTCAGGTGGTACCCCTGCACCTGGTCGCAGCCGAGGTCGGCGAGCGCGTCCACGGTGGCCTGGTCCTCGGCCCCCTCGGCGACCAGCACCAGCCCGAGCGCGTGCGACAGCTGCAGCGTCGAGGTGACGATGGCCGAGTTCCGCGGGCTGTCCACCATGGTGCCCACGAACGCCCGGTCGAGCTTGAGCTCGGTGACCGGCAGCTCGGCGAGGTAGGCCAGGCTGGAGTAGCCGGTGCCGTAGTCGTCGATCGCGATGCCCACCCCGGCGTCCCGCAGCCGGCGGAGCACGCTGACGGCGCGCTCGCGGTCCTCCATGAGCAGGCTCTCGGTCACCTCGAGGACCAGTGCGGAGGCCGGGAGGCCGTGCACCCGCAGGCGCTGGGCGACCTCGTCGGGGAAGCGGTCGTCGACCAGGTTCGACGGGCTGACGTTGACCGCGACGCTGAGCCGGTGGCCGGAGTCGGCCCAGGTCCGGGCCTGCGCCAGGGCGAGGTCGAGCACGGCGACGGTCAGCTCGCCCATGAGCCCGGAGGACTCGGCCACCTCGATGAAGGTGTCGGGGAACAGCAGTCCGCGCTCGGGGTGCCGCCAGCGCGCCAGCGCCTCGACGCCGACGACGTGGTCGCCGTCGAAGGCGAGCTTGGGCTGGTAGTGCAGCACGAGCTCGCCGCCGGCGATGCCCCGGCGCAGCTGGTCGGCCAGCTCGAGGCGGTGGCGGCCCTGGCCGTCGCGGGCCTCGTCGTACACGGCCACACCGGTGCGGCGGCGCTTGGCGGCGTACATGGCCAGATCGGCCATCTGCAGCAGCTCCTCGGCGCAGCGCGCCTGGACCGGGCCGACGGCGATGCCGACGCTGCCGTCCACGGTGAGGTCCATCGAGCCCGAGCGGAACGGCTCCCGCAGGCGGGTGCGGATCCGCTCGCCCAGCGCGGTGGCTCCGTCGGCGTCCAGGTCGCGGGCGAGGACGACGAACTCGTCGCCGCCCAGGCGGGCGAGCACGTCGGTGGCCCGCAGGTCCGCGGCGAGCCGGGGACCCACCTGGCGCAGCAGCTCGTCACCGGCCGCGTGGCCCAGCGAGTCGTTGATCTCCTTGAACCGGTCGAGGTCGACCAGCAGCACGGCCACCTCGGCGCCGGCCGCCAGCTCCTCGTCGAGGCTGGTGAGCAGCTCGTAGACGCCACGCCGGTTGACCAGCCCGGTCAGCTCGTCGGTGCGGGCCTGGCGGCGGCTGTCGGCCAGCGCCCTGACGTCGTGGAAGCTCAGCGCGGTGCGGGCGAGGGCGGCCAGGACGGCCCCGATGGCCAGCCACCCGGCCAGCGGCTCACCGCCGCCCAGGTAGCCGTCCAGGAGCAGCGCGAGGGCGCCGAGGGCACAGACACCGGGCAGCACCAGGGCGTCGGCGCCCTCGCGGCACCGGCCCCGGTCGCGGGCCGGACGCCGGGTGGCGGCCGCACCGAAGCAGACGACCGCCAGCGCCCAGCCCAGGTCGACCGGACCGCCGTCGACGTAGGTGCCGTGGGCGAGCTGGTAGGCGTAGACGGTGTCGACGACGGCGAACAGGCCCACGCCGCCCGACAGCCACCACCACGACGCCCCCGCACCGCGGCCGATGACGGCGATGGCGCCGGCCGCCAGCGTCAGGAGGGCCAGGTCGGCCACCGGGTAGGCGAGGCTGACCAGGACGACGTCCAGGTTGCCCTCGGCCGCACGCACCGCGGCACCCAGTGCCAAGGCGGCACCGGCCGCGGCCACGGTCAGGCCGACGACCAGACCGTCGAGCCACACACCGGCGCTCAGCCGGGGGACGCGCGTCCGCAGCATCCCCAGCAGCGCGACGTACGCGAACGGGTAGAACAGCACCCAGCCCAGGTCCGACCACGCCGGGTAGGGCGCGACCGCGAGGTCCTGGTAGAGCGCGTAGTAGACGAGGGTGCCCGCCAGGAAGCTGGCCAGGCCCAGGCCGAAGGCCGCCCACGCGCGACGGTCCTGGTCGGAGACGACGGCCCGGCAGAACACCAGACCGATGACGGCGGCGACGAAGACCGTCTGGCACCACCCGTCGAGCACCAGCGAGAAGCCGGCCTCCGACCGGACGCCGGGCAGCAGGGAGACCAGGTACGGGACGCCGGAACCGGCCGCGACCGCCTGCAGGACGCGACGGGGGCCCCGCGAGCGGTCGGCGGCCGGCCGGGGAACGGGGGGCGGGGAGTGGAGCACGGACAGGCCATCGACGGCGGCCCGCCGGTCCTTGACGGCACCGTCCGTGGACCACCCCGTCCGGGTCAGCCGGTCGCCGCCCCGGGGCGCGCCGGTCCGGCGGTCGGCCGCTCCCGCACCGCGCCGGCGTCCGCGCGCTGGGCGAGGACGACACAGCTCAGCGCGAGGACCGTGCCGGCCAGCTGCAGGGCGGTGAGCCCCTCGTCCAGGACCAGCCACCCGACGACCGTGGCGACGACGGGGGAGAGCAGACCGAGGAAGCTGACCCGGTCGGCGGGCAGCCCGCCGATGCCGCGCAGCCACAGCGCGTAGGCCAGCGCCGTGTTGACCGTCGCCAGGTAGAGCAGGCCGGCGGCGTGCGTGCCGGTCAGCGCGGGCGGCAGCCCCTCGACGGCGAGCGCGAGCGGGAGGAGTACCGCGCCGCCTGCCGTCAGCTGCCAGCCGGTGAACGCCAGGACCGGCACCGGCCGCCCCCAGCGCTTGGTGAGCAGGACGCCGGTGCCCATGCTCGCCGTGCCGGCCAGCCCGGCCGCGATGCCGAGCGGGTCGAGGCGCACCGGGCCGCTCAGCACGATCAGCGCGACGCCCCCGATGCCGAGGACACCGAGCAGCAGGCTCCGCGGCCGCAGCCGCTGGCCGAGCAGGGGGACGGCCAGCACGGCGACCAGCAGGGGTTGTGCGGCGCCCAGGACGGCGGCGACCCCACCGGGCAGCCGGTAGGCGGCGACGAACAGCAGCGCGAAGAACGCACCGATGTTGAGGACACCGAGCACGGCGGCCTTGAGCCACCAGGTGCCTCGCGGCAGGACCCGGCCCACCGCCAGCAGCAGCAGCCCCGCGGGCAGCGCCCGCACCGTGGCGGCCAGCAGCGGCCGGTCCGGCGGCAGCCACTCGGTGGTGACGACGTAGGTCGTGCCCCAGGTCGCCGGGGCGACCGCGGTGGCCAGGGTGAGCGACCACCCGTGCCCGGGGCGGGCGGGTGCTGGAGCGACTGCTGCGGACGTCGTCGCCACCATGACCGGGTCCTCTCGTCGGCATGTATCTCGATGCCAAGATACTTGGTATCGAGTTTCTGTCAACCGTGGGACGTGGCAGGCTGGAGGCGTGGCCGAACGGGACGGGGTCGACGCGATCGTCGAGCAGTGGGCGGTCGAGCGTCCCGACCTCGACACCGCGGCCATGGCGGTGTTCGGCCGCGTCTACCGGGTCGCGCGGCTGGTCGGAGACGCCCAGGAGCGGTGCTACGCGCGGTTCGGCCTCACCCGCGCCGACTTCGACGTCCTGGCCACGCTGCGGCGCGCCGGCACGCCCGAGGGGCTGTCACCGGGCCGGCTGACGGCCGCGCTCATGCTCAGCAGCGGGGGCATGACGAGCCGGCTCGACCGGCTGGAGCGGGCCGGCCACCTGGTCCGCACGCCCGATCCGACCGACCGGCGCGCCCTGCTCGTCCGGCTCACCGACAGCGGGCGGGCGCTGGTCGACGAGGCCGTGGGCGCCGGGCTGGCCGAGCAGCAGCGGATGCTCGGCGACCTCGACCCCGACCGGGTGCGCCGGCTCGACGGCGACCTGCGCGACCTGCTCGCCTCCGTCGAGCGGCACACCGCCCCGGACTAGCCGGCCCGGGCCAGCCGCCCCTCGTCCCGCGGGACCGCCCGGCGACGGGATGGGAGAG
Organism: Geodermatophilus maliterrae; assembly: GCF_041018925.1. Classification (NCBI taxonomy): domain Bacteria; kingdom Bacillati; phylum Actinomycetota; class Actinomycetes; order Geodermatophilales; family Geodermatophilaceae; genus Geodermatophilus; species Geodermatophilus maliterrae. The sequence continues at coordinate 7,399 of NZ_JBFNXQ010000114.1, read as the reverse complement.
TGGACGCCGTGACCGAAGCGACTCCTGCACGCCGTGCCGTGCTCCACACCAACCACGGCGACATCACCGTCGACCTGTTCCCCGACCACGCGCCCAAGACGGTCGCGAACTTCGCGGACCTGGCCGAGGGGCGCCGCGAGTGGACCCACCCGCGCACCCGTGCGAAGACCACCGACCGCCTCTACGACGGCACCGTCTTCCACCGGATCATCGACGGCTTCATGATCCAGGGCGGGGACCCGCTGGGTCAGGGCATCGGCGGCCCCGGCTACCAGTTCGGCGACGAGATCCACCCCGACCTGGCCTTCACCCGGCCCTACCTGCTCGCCATGGCCAACGCCGGGCCCGGCACCAACGGCTCGCAGTTCTTCATCACCGTGGCCGCCACCCCGTGGCTGACCGGCAAGCACACGATCTTCGGCGAGGTGGCCGACCAGGCCGGCCGCGAGGTCGTCGACCGGATCGGCAAGGTCGCCACCGCCCGCGGTGACCGGCCGGTGGAGGACGTCGTCCTGCAGTCGGTCGAGGTGCAGCGCAGCTGACCGGCTCCCCGTCCGACGGGGGTGCCGGCGACGTCCCGCCGCCGGCACCCCCGTCGACCACCTGTTACCGGCACCCCGACCGGCCGACCGGGATCCGCTGCACCCGCTGCGACCGGCCGATCTGCCCCGAGTGCATGACGCCGGCCGCGGTCGGCTTCCAGTGCCCCGACGACGTCCGGGCGGGCAACGCCGGCGTGCGCCGCGCCCGGCCGGTCCCGCGCTGGACCGCCGCCCGTCGCCGCTTCGGGCCGGTGACCGCCACGCTCGTCGCGGTCAACGTCGCCGTCTTCGTCGTCACGGCCGTCTCGGCGGTGTCCGTCGGCGAGGGCCCGCTGGAGAACTGGCGCTCGCCGGTGTTCCAGGAGTTCTCCCAGGTGCCCGTCCTCGTCGACGTCTTCGGCCAGGACTGGCGGCTGATCACGGGCGCGTTCCTGCACATCGGGATCACCCACCTGCTGCTCAACATGCTCAGCCTGCTGGTCTTCGGCCCGGAGTTGGAGGCCCGGCTGGGCTGGTGGCGCTACCTGGGCGTCTACCTGGTCTCCGCCCTCGGTGGCTCCGTGGCCATCCAGCTCTTCGGGGAGCCCGGCCGGCCCGTCGCCGGGGCGTCGGCGGCCCTGTACGGACTGCTGGGCGCTCTGGGCGTCCTCATGCTGGCCGCCCGGCAGGACCTGCGCGGGCTGCTCACCCTCCTGGCGATCAACGTCGTCATCAGCTTCCTGCCCGGCGTCTCCCTGCTCGGGCACCTCGGCGGCCTGGTCGCCGGTGTCCTCGCCACCGCGCTGCTCGTCCTCACCCGACGGGCGCTGCAGCGGCGCCGCGCCGTGGTGCAGGGAGCCGGGCTGCTGCTGCTCGCCGCCGTGCTGGTGACCGTCGCGCTGGTCGTGCCCGTGCCCGTGGTGGTCCTCGGCCTCTGAGGGCCTCCCTGTGGGGGGCCGCGAGGCGGGCCGTTCTCTCAGGCCGCCGGCCGCATCCCCTCCAGGGCGCGGGCCACGGCCGCCGGGTCGGTACCCAGGTCGCGGCGGCCCAGGACCACCAGCGTCCCGCCGTCGTCCGGGCCGTGCGCGGTGTCGAGCTCGAGCAGGCGGGAGCGCACCCCGAGCCGGCTGGTCGTCCGCAGCCGCACGCGCAGGGCGGTCCAGGGCAGCCGCGTCCGGCCGGTGAGCGTGCGGACCTCCACGCCGTCGGCGCCGGCCGAGAGCCGGGGCCGCAGGACGACGTCGCGGACGGCCAGGACCAGCAGGAGCGCCCCCGCCGTGCCCACCAGGGCCCGGCCGACGGCGTCGAGCCCCAGTGCGGCCAGTCCGAGCAGCAGTCCCCCGAGCGCGAGGGCCACCGTCTCCGCCGTCCGCGCCGCCCACTGCACGTCCCCAGCCTCCCAGGCGGCCGCCGTCCCCTCCGGACCCGTCTGTCCACAGGCTCGCAGACCTGGGGACGAGCGCCTGTCACAGGGGATCCGCCCTGTTCGGCGCGCGTGTCGACTGCTCGACAGTACGGACGCGCTTGCGGTGCGTGACCGGCTCCATGCACGTCCCATGTCGCTTTGTCCCCAGCTGGGTACACAGCTGGGGACAAAGCACAGACCTGTAGTTACTCGGCCGCCCTTCTCGCCACACGCGCCCCACCGGGTGTGAAGTAGCAGGTCAGCGGGGTGCACTCGAACACCCGTTCTCCACACGTCGTGGACAACCCTGGGGGTGGAGCGCCATGTCGATCTGTGGATCCCGCGGCGGCCTGTGCACAGCGACCCCCACCCCCGGGGACGACGCCCGGTCGGCTGGTGTAGGTGCCCGGGTACGCGAGAGGCCCCCGTCCCCAGGGGGACGAGGGCCTCGACGAGCGGTGCGGGGTAGGGGGTCCTTCCGTCAGCGCCAGCGCATCGACATCACCAGGCCGAGCACCATGGCGCCGAAGCCGATGGCGAAGTTCCAGGCCGACAGGGACACCATGAACGGGATCTGGTCGCCGGCCACGTAGTAGACGACGATCCACAGCAGCCCGAGCACCATGAGCGTGACCATCAGCGGCGCCCACCAGCGCGGGCTCGGCTGTACGGCGCGCGCCTGGGACGACCGGGGCTGCAGCACGCCCTCGGGCGGCGTGTAGACCGACTTCTTGCGCACCTTCGACTTGGGCACTCCGACCGACTCCTGTTCCCGGGGCACCGGTCCGTCGCGACCGGCACGTACTCGTCCCAGCCTAAGCTGAGGGGGGTGCAGGTCGGCCCTCCCGAGGGCCGTCGCTCCCCCCACGTGTCCCTGGAGCCGCCCGTGACCCCGCCCCCGACCCCCGGGCCCCCGCCCCGCGGGCGCTCGGCATGGGGCGCCCTGGTGCCCGTGGTGGCGCTGGCGGCAGGCCTGCTGTTCGCCACCTCCGGCCAGACCGCCCAGGGCTCGGACCTGCGCGCCGGCGACGTGACCGAGCTGTCCACGCTGGTCGCCCAGCGCGACGAGGTCATCGCCGAGCAGGAGGCGCAGCTGGAGGCCCTGCAGCGCCAGGCCGAGGCACTCACCGACCAGGCCGCCTCCCGCGACGGTGCGGTCGCGGCCGCCCGGGCGGCCGGCGAGGACGGCGCCCTGTCAGCCGGGCTGGTGGCGATGAGCGGGCCGGGCGTGGAGATCACCCTCGACGACGCACCGCGCCGTCCCGACGGCGGCCTGCCGACCGGCGCCCGGCCCGACGACGTCGTCATCCACCAGTCCGACGTCCAGGCGGTGGTCAACGCCGTGTGGGCCGCCGGCGCCGACGGTGTCGCGATCATGGACCAGCGGCTCGTGGCCACCAGCGCCGTCCGCTGCGTCGGCAACGTGCTGCTGCTGCAGGGGCGCACGTACTCGCCGCCGTTCGTGGTCACCGCGATCGGCGACCCGGCCGCCATCCGCACCCAGCTCGACGCCTCCCCGCAGGTGCAGGTCTTCCTGCAGGCGGTCGAGGACTACGGGCTGGGCTTCGCCTTCCGCGAGCGGCCCGACCTCACGCTGCCGGGCCACGACGCCCCGCCGGTCATGGAGTACGCCACAGCGGCCGACGGGTGACCCGCGCCGCGGTGTAGACAGGAGGCGTGAGCCGTCCCGTCCTCGTCGTCGACAACTTCGACAGCTTCGTCTACAACCTGGTCCAGTACCTCGGCCAGCTGGGTGTGGAGTGCGTCGTGCGGCGCAACGACGCCGTCACCGTCGACGAGCTGGCCGACCTCGACGTCGCCGGGGTGCTGCTCTCCCCCGGCCCCGGGACTCCCGCCGGCGCCGGGGTGACCGTGCCGATGGTCCGCGCGGCAGCGGAGGCCGGCACGCCGGTGCTGGGCGTGTGCCTGGGACACCAGGCCATCGCCGAGGCCTTCGGTGCCGAGGTGGTGCGGGCGCCGGAGCTGCTGCACGGCAAGACCAGCGAGGTGCTGCACGACGGCGCGGGGGTGCTGGCCGGGCTGCCCTCGCCGTTCACCGCCACCCGCTACCACTCGCTGGCCGTCGACCGGGCCACCGTGCCCGCCGAGCTGGAGGTCACCGGGACGACGCCCTCGGGCATCGTGATGGCGCTGCGGCACCGCGAGCTGCCCGTCGAGGGCGTGCAGTTCCACCCCGAGTCGGTGCTCACCCAGGGCGGGCACCGGATGCTGGCCACCTGGCTGGCGGCCTGCGGCCTGGCCCCCGACCCCGACGTGGTCGAGGCCGCCGCGGCCGGCGCCCGCCGGCTGTCGGCTGCTCCGGTCTGATCCGGGCCCGACCCCCGTACGACACGAGGGGCCCCTCCCGTCCGGGAGGGGCCCCTCGTCGCGCCTGCGACCGGTGTCAGTCGTCGACGGGCGGGCCGTCGTCCCCGCTGGCGGGGCTGCTCGGCGTGGCACTGGCCTGCCGGTAGACCAGCAGCGTGACCTCGCCGTCGGGTGCCACCGTCTGACCCGGCTGGGGATCGCTGCCGGCCACGGTCCCGACCGTCTGCCCCGCCTCGGCCGGGGTGTCCACCACGGTGATCGTGCCGGTGAAGCCGGCCGCGGCCAGCGCCTGGCGCGCCTGCCCCTCGGGCACCCCGACGATGGAGGCCGGCACGGTGACCTCTGCCGCGCCGCCGGACACCTGCAGGGTGATCGGCTCGTCGGCCGCGGCCTGGGTGCCGGCGGCCGGGTCGCTGGCGACGACGGTGCCGGCGGGCTGGTCCGAGTCGACCTCCTCGACCGTCACCCGGCCGAAGCCCGCCGTGCCCAGCGTGTCGCGGGCCGTGGCCTCGTCCTGGCCGGTCACGTCCGGGATCTCGGCGGTGCCGTCGGAGACCTGGAGGGTGAAGGTGGCGTCCGGGGCGGCCTGCGAGCCCTGCGCCGGGTCGGCGGTGACGACGGTGTTCTCGTCCTCGAGGTTGTCGACCTGCTCGGTGTCGACGGTGCCGGTGAAGCCGGCGTTGCGCAGCGCCGTCTCGGCGTCGTCGGCGTCGAGGTTGACGATCGGCGGCACGGTCAGCGTGCCGGGCCCGGCGCCCACCACGAGGGCCACCGTGCTCTCGCGCTCGACCTGGGCGCCGCTGGTCGGGTTCGTGCTGAGCACCTGGCCCTCCTGGGCGGCGCTGCTGGCCTCGGTGGTGACCTGCCCGACGGTGAGACCGGCCTCGCGCAGGGCCGCCTCCGCGTCGGCCCGGGGGTCGCCCACGACGTCGGGCACCGACACCTGGGCGACCTCGGCCGCCGGCGGCTCCTCGTCGCCGGAGTTGAGCAGCACCGCCACCCCGACGACCGCGCCGATGAGCACGAGGGCGCCGACGACGAGTGCGACCACCCGGTTGCGCCTGCGCCGGCGGGCGGCCTCGTCGTCGTCCCAGCCGTCCTCGTCGCCGGGGAAGCCGGGGGTGGCGCCGAGGATGGTGGTCTTCTCCTCGTCGCCCATCACCGGCGTCGCCTCGACCCGCTGCCCGGCCAGTGACCGGAGCAGGTCGTTGCGCATGTCCGCGGCCGACTGGTAGCGGTTGGCCGGATTCTTGCTCAGCGCCTTGAGCAGGATCGCGTCGAGGTCCGGCGGGATCGCCGGGTTGATCGACGACGGCAGCCGCGGGTCCTCCCGGACGTGCTGGTAGGCCACCGAGACGGGGGAGTCGCCGGTGAACGGCGGCGCGCCGGTCACCAGCTCGTAGAGCAGGCAGCCCACCGAGTAGACGTCGGACCGGGCGTCGACGGCCTCGCCGCGCGCCTGCTCGGGGGAGAGGTACTGCGCGGTGCCGATGACCGCGGCGGTCGACGTCATCGTCGCGGCGGAGTCGGAGACCGCGCGGGCGATGCCGAAGTCCATCACCTTGACCGTGCCCTGCGGCGTGATCATCACGTTCCCGGGCTTCACGTCGCGGTGGACGATGCCGTTGCGGTGGCTGAAGTCGAGCGCGGCGCAGGTGTCGGCGGCCAGGCTCATCGCCCGCTCGGGCGGGAGCACGCCCTCGCGGCGGAGGACGTCGCGCAGCGTCTCGCCCTCGACGTACTCCATGACGATGTAGGGGGTGGCGCCGGACGGTGTCCGGTCCTCGCCGGTGTCGTAGACGGCGACGATCGCCGGGTGGTTCAGCGACGCGGCGGCCTGGGCCTCGCGCCGGAACCGCACCTGGAACGAGGGGTCGCGGGCGAGGTCGCTGCGCAGCACCTTGACCGCCACCTCGCGGCCCAGGCGCAGGTCGCGACCGCGGTGCACCTCCGCCATGCCGCCACGGCCGAGCACCCCGCCGATCTCGTAGCGCTCGCCGAGCACCTGGGGGGTGGTCATCGGTGGTCCTCCCGGGCGGTGCGCCGGCGCGTCGTGGGCGGGGCCGGGCACGGTCGAGCGCCGGGGGCGGACCCCTCCCCGGCGGGCAGCGTAACGGCCGGGGTGCCCGATCCCGGGACGGCGCGGGTGAGCGGCGTCACGCCGCGGGGTCCTCGTCGCCGTCCGCGTCGCCACCACGCTGCGGTCCCTGCGCGCCGGTGTTCTGCGGTACCGCCGGCGCCGACGACGTCGTCGTCACCGCCGGCGGCGGAGGCGCGGAGCTGCCGGGTTGGGGGTCCTCGTCCTCCTCCGGGGCGGGCTCCACGGGCTCCTCAGCGGGCTCCTCGGCCGGCGGCGCGGTGCTGCGCGTGGGCGTGGGCGTGGGCGTGGGCGTGGGTGCCTGGGTGGTCGGGGCCTGGTTCCCGTTGCCGTTGCCGTTGCCGCTGTTGCCGCTGCCGCTGTTGCCCTCGTTGCCGTTGCCCTGCCCGTCCCCGGAGCCCTGGTCCTCCTCGGACTGCTGCTCGGGGCTGTAGCCGTCCTCGGCGACGGTGAGGGTCACGGTGCTGCCGTCCGCGACCTGCACGCCCGACGGGTCGACGCCGGCGACGTCGTTGGCGTCGAGCTCGAGGCCGAGGGCGGCGAGCTGGTCGGCGGTGGCGGCCCTCCGGGACACCACCAGGCCCAGCTCCTCGAGGTCGGCCTGCACGTCGTAGGCGTCCTCGCCGACATAGTCCGACGCCGCGCCGATGGTGACCTGCTGCGGGGCCCCGGTCGGCGCGCCCGTGGTGGGGGCGCTGGTGGTGGTCTCCTCGGCGGTGGTGCCGCCGTCGGTGCCGTCCCCGTTGCCGAGGAGGAGGAACGCGCCGGTCAGCAGCCCGGCCAGCACCACCAGGCCGGCCACGAGCCACGCCCAGCGGCGGTTGCCCTCGCGGCGTTCGCTCTGCCGTCGCTCGCTGCGCCGCGGCGGGGACGCGGGCTGGTCGTACTCACGGTCGTCGTCGTCGACCGGCGGGCCCTGCAGCGGTGGCATGCTGCGCGGGCCGGCGGCGTGCCGTCCACCCGTGCGCGGGCCTGCGGCCGCCGCCGCGGCGGCCCCGGCGGCGGCCGCGCCGGGGGCGGGGGGGGGGTTTTGAAAAATAACAGCCC
>NZ_JBFNXQ010000113.1:0-15968 GCF_041018925.1 Geodermatophilus maliterrae | reverse complement strand
GAGGGGGTCCTGCTCAGCCGCTGAGGCCGGCTCCGGGCGGCAGCAGCGGCAGGCCGGGCGGCGGGCCGTCCTCGAGCAGCCGCCAGAGCGCGGCGGTGTCGGCGTGCTCGGCCACCAGGTCGCCGAGGGCGTCCAGCCGCTGCTCGCGCACCGCGGCGAAGGAGGTCTCCGGCGCGGGCACGAACCGCCGGCCGGCCGCCCGCGCGACCTCGGTCAGGAACGCCCGCCGGAACCCGTCGTTCTCCAGTGCGCCGTGCCAGGTGGTGCCCCACACCGACCCGACGCGGCCGCCGTCGAGGAACGGCTCGGCGCCGGCCTCGTCGTAGGTGACCACGCCGTGGTGGATCTCGTAACCGTGCACCGGGTGCCCGAGGGCCCGCCCCGACGGGCGGCCCAGCGTCTTCTCCCGGGCGAAGCGGACGTCGGCCGGCAGCAGGCCCAGTCCGGGCACGGCGCCGGCCCGCGACTCGACGTCGTCGGTGATCGAGCGGGCCAGCATCTGGTGCCCGCCGCAGATGCCCAGCACCGGCCGGTCCTCGGCCGCGCGCCGGGCCACCGCGTCGGCCAGGCCGCTCGCGCGCAGCCAGCCCAGGTCGGCCACCGTGGCGCGGGTGCCGGGCAGCACCACGAGGTCGGCGTCGGCCAGCTCCTCCGGGCGGGTGACGAAGCGGACGAGCACGCCGGGCTCGGCGGCCAGCGCGTCGAGGTCGGTGGAGTTGGACAGCCGGGGCAGCCGGGCGACGGCCACCCGCAGCACGTCCTCACCGTGCGGCGGGCCGGCCGCAGAGACGCCGGTGGGGATGCCGAGGGAGTCCTCGACGTCCACGGCGGCGCCGGGCAGCCACGGCAGGACGCCGAGGGTGGGCCGCCCGGTGAGCGCGGTGAGCCGGTCCAGCCCGGGCCGCAGCAGCCGGACGTCGCCGCGGAACTTGTTGACCAGGAACCCGGCCACCAGCCGCTGGTCGGCCGGCGGCATGAGCGCGACCGTGCCGTACAGCGCCGGGAAGACCCCGCCCCGGTCGATGTCGCCGACGACGACCACCGGCAGGCCGGCGGCGGTGGCCAAGCCCATGTTGGCGATGTCGTCGGCGCGCAGGTTGATCTCGGTGGGGGAGCCGGCGCCCTCGCAGACGACGACGTCGAAGCGGGACCGCAGCTCGGCGAGGCTGGCCAGCACCTGCTCGAGCAGCGCCGCCTTCATCGGCCGGTAGGACAGCGCGGTCACCTCGGCCACCGGCCTGCCCAGGACGACGACCTGGCTCGCGTCGTCCCCGCCCGGCTTGAGCAGCACCGGGTTCATCGCCGCCTCGGGCTCGACGCGGGCGGCCGCGGCCTGCATGACCTGGGCGCGGCCGATCTCGGCGCCGTCGGCGGTGACCACCGAGTTGTTGCTCATGTTCTGCGCCTTGAACGGCGCCACGCGCACACCCTGGCGCGCCAGCCACCGGCAGATGCCGGCGGTGACGACCGACTTGCCGGCGTCCGAGGTCGTCCCGGCGACGAGCAGGGCGCCGCTCATGCCGCCGGCTGCCCCCAGCCGGCCTTCTCCTGGCCGGACAGCTCGGCGATCGCCTCCATGACCCGGTCGGTGACCTCGCGCCGGGCCCGGTTGCTGCCGGCCTGGCCGCGGTGCTCGGGGAAGGTCAGCGGCTCGCCGAAGGCGACGGAGAACCGGTGCGGCCGGGGCCAGCGCGAGCCGACCGGCTGGATGCGGTCGGTGCCGCGGACGCCGACGGGCACCACCGGGCAGTCGGCGGTCAGCGCGAGCCACGCCACCCCGGTCTTGCCCCGGGCCAGCCGGCCGTCGCGGGAGCGGGTGCCCTCGGGGTAGATGCCGAAGCCGCCGCCGGCGCGCAGCACGCCGAGGGCGGTGTCCAGCGCCTCCTGGGCGGCCCGGTGCGTCTGCCGCTCGACCGGCAGCGCGCCGAGGGCGGTGAACAGGTTGCGGGTGAGCCAGCCGCCGACGCCGGGGCTGGTGAAGTACTCGGCCTTGGCCAGGTAGCCGACCCGCCGTGGCGCCGAGAGCGGGATGACCATGCTGTCGATGAACGACAGGTGGTTGCTGGCGATGATGAACGGCCCGGTCGCCGGCACGTTGGCACGCCCGGTGACCCGGGGCCGGAACGCCAGCCAGAACAGCGGTCGCAGCACGAACCGCACGACCAGGTAGAACACGCCGGCCTCCCCTCACTCGGAGCCGGCCGGCGTCCGCGGCACCGGCACCGACCCCGGGCATCCTCCCCCGCCGCCCGGGGCGCCGGGGAGGCAGGGCGGCGGAGGAGGGAGGGGCCGGTCAGGGCACCCGGCGGTCCGGGGGGCAGGCGTCGCGCAGGATCACCCGGATGTCGTCGGGCAGGGTGCCGTGCCCGGACGCCGAGGCCACGAGGTCGACGGCGACCTCGCGCACCTTCCGGTGGGTGTGGCTGGAGATGTGCGCGAGCAGGTCGAAGGCCACCTGGTCGCCGCAGCCGGTGAGCAGCATGAGCACGCCCTTGGCCTGCTCGATCGGCGCCCGGCTGGCCATCGCCGTGCGCAGCTGCGCCACCTCGGTCTCCAGCTCGGCGACCCGGTCGGTGACCTGGCCGGCGGCCTGCTCGGCCGGCTGCGGGACCTCGACGACCATGCCCTCGACGGCGGTCACCGTGCCGTCGCCGTCGAGCTGGGGTTCGCCGAGGAAGAGGACGCGGCGGTCGGGTCCGCACTCGCTGCGCAGCCGGACCTCCAGGCAGAAGGCCTCCGCACCGGTCACCGCCGCCGACAGCGCGTCGATGGTGCGCGGGCGGTCGTCGGGGTGCTGCGCGGCGACGAGGACCTCGGTGCACGGCCCGGGGCCGTCGGCGGTCAGGCCGTGCAGCTCGGCCATCTCCTCCGACCACTCCCACTCGCCGCTGGCGCGGTCGTAGCGCCAGCGGCCGGCCAGGCGGGTGCGCCGGGTGGTCAGGGGCGAGGGCGCCGGGGGGCGGGGCAGGGGCACCGCCCCCGGGGAGGCGGTGCGGTGACGGGCGATGACACGGGACTGGGTCGACGTCATGGCGTGCTCCGGGGACGCGCGCCGGGCGAAGGCCCGGGGGAGCGCCGCGCAGCCGTGGGTTCGACCTTCCGCGGATGCCGGGTGAGCCCGGCCGCTCGGGGACGTCCCTGACGCTAGTCGCTCCGCGGCGTCACCGCACGTGGTCGGAACATGCCGACCGCGTGTTCACACAACCGTCACCGGCCGGGCCGGGGACCGCGCCGGCGGCCCGGTGCGCAGGGCCACGTCGACGGCGGCCAGCGTGGCCACGGCCGAGCGCAGCTGCCCGGCGGGGAGCGTGAACGGCAGCCGCAGGTGGTCGTCGAACGCCGTCCCCGTGCCGAAGGCGCGGCCCTCGGCCAGCACCAGCCCGAGCGGCGCGGCGGCGGCCACGAGGGTGGCCGAGCCGGGCCCGGGCGGCAGGCCGCACCAGGCCGACAGCCCGCCGGACGGTCGCGGCGCCGTCCAGTGCGGCAGCCGGGCGGCCAGCTCGGCCAGCAGCACCTCGCGGCGCTCGCGGAGCATCGCGCGGCGCTCCGCGAGGACGGCGTCCAGGTCGCGGACCAGCACGGCCGCGGCGAGCTGGTCGAGGATGCCGACCGACAGCTGCCGGCGGCCCAGCGCGGCGCCCAGGGACGCGGCCAGCGCGGCGTCGGTGCGCAGCCAGCCGATCCGCAGGCCGCCCCACACCGCCTTGGACAGCCCGCCGACGGTGACCGTCGCCGCGTCGGGCAGGCCCGCGGCGTAGAGCGGCAGCGGCCCGTCGTCGTCCAGCCACAGCTCGGCGGTGACCTCGTCGACGACGGTCAGCACGCCCTGCTGCCACAGCGTCGCGGCCAGCCGCCGGCGGCCGGCCGCGGACAGCCGCGCCCCGCTGGGGTTGGAGAAGTCCGGCATGAGGAAGGCCATCCGCGGGCTGCTCTGCCGGACGGCGATGGAGGCGGCGCCGACCACCGCGTCGGGATCGGCGGCGTCGACGGCCACCGGCACGCACCGGCCGCCGGCCGCACCGACGATGCCCAGCGCGCCGGGGTAGGTGGGGTGCTCGACGAGCACCCGGTCCCCGGGCTGCAGCAGCGTCTCGACGACCAGCGCGGTGGCGTCGCCGGTGCCGGCGGTGACCACGACCTGCTCGGGGTCGGTGGGCAGACCCCGGGCGGTGTAGCGGTCGGCGACGGCGGCGCGCAGCTCGGGCAGCCCGCTGGGCGCGTAGCCGTGGCCGGCCAGGACCGCCGGCATCCGGGCGAGGGCCTGCTCGTAGGCCGGCAGCAGCTGCGGTGCGGCCTCGGGCGCGGCGTGGGCGAGGTCGAGGACGGCGGGGTCGGTGGTCGGGGCGTGCCACACCGGGTCGGCCGACGGCGCCTCGACGACGGTGCCGGCGCCGTGGCGGGTGCTGGCGTGCCCCTCCTCGCGCAGCAGCCGGTAGGCCGAGGCGACGGTGACCCGGCTGACCGCCAGGGCCGCGGACAGGTCGCGCTCGGCCGGCAGCCGGGTGCCCACCGGGAGCCGGCCGAGCGCGACGAGCTCGCGGACGCGGCGGGCCAGGCCGGCGTAGCGGGGACCGGGCAGCTCGTCGAGCGGACCGACCAGTGCGGCCAGCTCCGCAGCGGTGGACTGCTCGATCCCCGGTGGCATGCGGACCACCATGCCGGATTGGACTGCTTCCGTCCAGGGCGGACGGTGCCACCCTTCGGTCATGACCCCAGGTGGAGTGCTCGTCCTGCTGTTCCTCCTCGCGCTGGGTGGCCTGTCGGTCGCCACGCTCGTCATCGCCGTCCGTGGCGGCCGCGGTCCGGCCGACCCGCCGGCCAGTCACCCGCGCACCGACCCGGCCGGCTTCCCCGTCCTGTCCGCGCCGCGCGGTGCGCTGCACCGGCGCGGGCCGTTGGCGTCGTCCGCCCGGCCGCGGCGGGCCGGCCCGCTCGCCGCGGCCCTGCTCGCCACGGCGAGGGCCGCGGCGGCCAGCCACACCGCCCGCGACAGCCGCACCGCCCGGGTGACGTCGCTGCTGTCGGGTGCCCGGCCCTCGCCCAGCACCGGCCGGTCCTCCACCCGGCTGCCGTAGACGTTGCGACCGCCCAGCCGCAGACCCAGCGCACCGGCCGCGGCCGCCTCGCAGCGGCCGGCGTTGGGGCTGGGGTGGGCGGCGCCGTCGCGGCGCCAGACCCGCAGCGCGTCCCGCGCCGAGCCCCCGGCCAGCGGGGCGGTGGCCACGGTGAGCGCGGCGGTCAGCCGGGCGGGCAGCCAGTTGGCGACGTCGTCGGCGCGGGCGGCGGCCCAGCCGAACCGGGCGTACCGCGGCGACCGGTGGCCGACCATCGCGTCGAGGGTGTTGACGGCGCGGTAGCCGAGCAGGCCGGGCAGCCCGGCGAGCGCGCCCCACACCAGCGGGGCGACGGCGGCGTCGGAGGTGTTCTCCGCGACCGACTCCACGGTGGCCCGGGCCAGCTCGCCGGCGTCCAGCGAGCTCGGGTCGCGCCCGGCCAGCGTGGGCAGCAGGCCGCGGGCCGCGGGCAGGTCGCCGGCGTCGAGCGCGCCGGCCATCGCCGAGGCGGCCCGGCCGAGCGAGGTGCCGCCCAGCACCGTCCAGGTGGCGGCGGCGACCGCGAGCGTCCGCGCGACGGGCCGGCCACGGGTGAGGCGCGTCCCGGCCGTCCCGAGGGCGGCCGCACCTGCCACGAGGACCGTCGCGTACCCCGCGCCGACGGCCCGGGAGTCCCGCCAGAGCCGCCGCTCGAGCGCCGCGGCCGCCGTCCCGAAGCCGGCGACCGGGTGGTGCCGCCGCGGGTCGGCCAGCAGCAGGTCGGCGGCCGCGCCGAGGGCCAGGCCGAGGGCGGTCGGGACGTCCCCGCGGACTCGGCGGTCGGGCACGCGGCGGAGCAGCACGCGACCATCCTGCCGAGGGCCCTTCCTAGGATCGCGGCCATGCGTCTGCCCGGCCGTTACGACGGCGTCGCCCGGCCGATCGTCACCTACGGCAGCAACGAGGTGCTGCACCGTCCGTGCACGCCGGTGACCGAGTTCGACGAGCGGCTGCGCCGGCTGGTGCTCGACATGTTCGCGTCGATGCGCGAGGCCGACGGCGTGGGCCTGGCGGCCAACCAGATCGGCGTCGACGCGCGGGTGTTCGTCATCGACTGCCCCGACGCGCGGGGCGACGACGTCGTCGGCTACGTCGTCAACCCGGAGCTGACCGTCCTCGGGCCGGCCGAGGGCGAGCCGGCCGAGGAGCTCACCGAGGAGGGCTGCCTGTCGGTGCCCGGCCCCTACGCGGACCTGTCCCGGGCCTTCCGCGCCCGCGTGGACGGCGTGGACGTCAAGGGCAGGCCGGTGTCGATCGAGGCGACCGGCATGGCCGCCCGGTGCCTGCAGCACGAGGTGGACCACCTCGACGGCGTCGTCTACGTGGACCGGCTGCCGGAGGACCTGCGCGCGCGGCTGCTGGCCGAGGCCGCCGGACCCCGGGGGGAGCTGCCGGCATGACCGGGGAGACCGTCGAGGTGCCCGCCGCGCCCGTACCGGGCGCGCCCGTCGTCGTCGTCGGGATCGGCGCCGACGGGTGGGACGGGCTGGCGCCGACGTCGCGCGCCGAGGTCGAGCGGGCCGAGGTGCTGCTCGGCAGCGCCCGGCAGCTCGGCCTCGTGCCGCCGGAGGTGACCGCCGAGCGGGTGCCCTGGCCCTCGCCGCTCACCGAGGCGCTGCCCGGCCTGGTCGAGGAGCACGCCGGCCGCGCCGTGGTGGTGCTGGCCAGCGGCGACCCGATGCTCTCGGGCATCGGCACCACGCTCACCCGGCTGCTCGGCGCCGACCGGGTGCGGGTGCTGCCGGCGCCGTCGTCGGTGTCGCTGGCCTGCGCGCGGCTGGGCTGGGCGGTCGAGGACACCTGCGTGGTCAGCCTGGTCGGCCGGCCGATCGAGCTGCTGCACCCGCACGTGCAGCCCGGCGCGCGGCTGCTGGTGCTCGGCTCCGACGGCGGGACCCCGGCCCAGGTGGCGGCGCTGCTGTCCGGCCGCGGCTACGGGCGGAGCCCGGTCACCGTGCTCGGCGGGCTGGGCGGCCCCGACGAGGAGGTGCGCACCGGCACGGCGGCCACCTGGTCGCAGCCGGTGGCAGCGCTGGTGATCACCGCCGTCGAGTGCCGGGCCGACCGCGGCACCGTGCCGCTGCCGACGACGCCGGGCCTGCCCGACGGCGCCTACGAGTCCGACGGGCAGCTGACCAGGTCCGAGGTCCGGGCCGTCACGCTGGCCCGGCTGGCCGCCGTCCCGGGGCAGCTGCTCTGGGACGTCGGCGCGGGCGCGGGCTCGATCGGCATCGAGTGGATGCGCGCCCACCCGAACTGCCGCGCCGTCGCTGTCGAGGCCTCGGCGGGGCGGGCGGAGCGGATCGCCCGCAACGCCGCCCGGCTCGGAGTCCCGTACCTGCGGGTGGTGCACGGGCACGCACCGGAGGTGCTGTCCCGGCTGGGCGCGCCCGACGCGGTGTTCGTCGGCGGCGGGCTGACCACGCCGCTGCTGGTCGAGTCGTGCTGGGACGCCCTCCCCGCGGGCGGCCGGCTGGTGGCCAACGCCGTCACCGTGGAGGGCGAGGCGGTGCTGGCCCGGTGGCACGCCCGGGTGGGTGGCGAACTGGTGCGCGTCGAGGTGCAGCGCGCCGAGCCGGTGGGCTCGTTCACCGGCTGGCGGCCCGCGATGCCGGTGACCATCTGGTCGGTGACCAGGTGGTGAGCGCGCACTCCCGCGGATGCGCACCGTGCACTTCCGCGGATGTGCACGGGAGGGCCCTCACGTGACCGTGCACTTCATCGGGGCCGGCCCCGGGGCCGCCGACCTGGTCACGCTCCGGGCGGCGCGGATCATCGCCGGCGCGCCGGTCTGCCTCTACGCCGGCGCGCTGGTGCCCCGCGAGCTGCTCGACACCGCCCCGCCCGGCGCCCGGCTGGTCGACACAGCCGACCTCGACCTCGACGCGATCACCGCCGAGTTGGTCGCCGCGCACGAGGCCGGGCTCGACGTCGCCCGACTGCACTCCGGCGACCCGTCGGTCTACAGCGCGATGGCCGAGCAGATGCGCCGGCTCGACGCCGCCGGGGTCCCCTACGACGTCGTCCCCGGCGTGCCGGCGTTCGCCGCGGCGGCCGCGGCGCTGAAGCGGGAGCTGACCGTGCCGGGAGTCGGGCAGACCGTCGTCCTCACCCGGACGTCGGCCCGGTCGACGCCGATGCCGGCCGGTGAGGAGCTGGCCGCCTACGCCGCCACCGGCGCCACGCTGGTGCTGCACCTGGCCGTGCAGCGGATGGCCGAACTCGCGCCGCAGCTGGCCGAGCACTACGGCGACGACGGCCCGGTCGCCGTCGTCGCCCGTGCGAGCAGGGACGACGAGCTGGTGCTGCGCGGCACGCTCGCCGACATCGCCGGCCAGGTCGAGGCGGCCGGGGTGCGGCGGACGGCGATCGTGGTCGTCGGCCCGGTGCTGACGGCCGGGCAGTTCCCCGACAGCCACCTCTACTCGACGACGAGATGCCGCTGACCTCACGCGCGGCCGACGACCGTGCCGGCGCGGTCGATCACCACGACGTCGACCGCCACCGGCGCGCCGCGCAGCACGCCGAGCGCGGTCTCCCGGGCGCCGGCGGCCACCAGGTCGCCCAGCGGCAACCCGGCCGCCTGGCACTGGCGCAGCGCGTCGAGCGCGGTGTTCGCGCCGCGCACGCCCTCGACCAGGTCCGGGGCGCCGCCCGCGGCGGCCACCCGGTCGGCCAGCGACCCGAAGGACACCTGCGAGCGGCCCGAGTGCAGGTCCAGGTGGCCGTCGGCGAGCTTGGCCAGCTTGCCGATGCCGCCGGCCACGGTCAGCCGAGGCACGGGGTGGCGGCGCAGGTACTTCAGCACGGCGCCGGCGAAGTCGCCCATGTCCAGCAGCGCGTCCTCCGGCAGGCCGTGGAGCTCCTGCACCGTCCTCTCGCTGGTCGAGCCGGTGCACCCGGCCACGTGCTCGCGCCCGGCGGCGCGCGCGACGTCGATGCCGCGGCGGATCGAGTCGATCCACGACGAGCACGAGTACGGGACGACGACGCCGGTCGTGCCCAGCACCGACAGCCCGCCGAGGATGCCCAGCCGCGGGTTCCACGTCCTCCGCGCCAGCTCGGCGCCGTGCTCGATGGACACCTCGACGACGACGTCGCCGCTGCCCCCGTGCCGCGCGGCCACCGCGGCCACGTGCTCCCGCATGAACTGCCGCGGCATCGGGTTGATCGCCGGCTCGCCGACCGCCAGCGGCAGCCCGGGCCTGGTCACCGTGCCCACGCCCTCGCCGGCCCGGAAGCCGACGCCGCTGCCCGGCTGGCCGTGCGTCACGCGCACGCTCACCAGGGCGCCGTGGGTGACGTCGGGGTCGTCGCCGGCGTCCTTGACGACGCCGACGGTGGCGGCGTCCGGCTCGAGCGTCTCGGTCGCCAGCGCGAACGACGGGTGCCGGCCGCCCGGCAGGTCGATGGTCACCGGGTCGGGGAACTCGCCGGTCAGCAGTGCGGTGTAGGCCGCGGTGGTGGCCGCCGTCGCGCACGCGCCGGTGGTCCAGCCGTGCCGCAGCCCCGCCGCGCCGTCCCTGCTCACGGGCTCATGATCCCCGGCCGGGCGCGGTGAGCGGGCAGGTGCTCGTCCTCGGCGGCACCGGTGAGGCGCGGCGGCTGGCCGCGGCACTCGTCGCCGAGGGCGTCGACGTCCTCTCCAGCCTGGCCGGGCGGGTGGCCGACCCGGTGCTGCCCGACGGGGAGGTGCGGGTGGGGGGCTTCGGCGGGGCCGACGGCCTGGCCGCCTGGCTGGCGGAGCACCGGCCGCGCGCCGTCGTCGACGCCACCCACCCCTTCGCCGCCCGGATCACCGCCTCCGCGGCGGCCGCGGCGGCCCGGCAGCGCACCCCGCTGCTGCGGCTGCAGCGCCCCGGGTGGACGCCGGGCCCCGGCGACGACTGGCGGTACGTGGACTCGCTCGCCGCCGCGGCCGAGGCGGTGCGCGACGCCGGCACGGTCCTGCTCACCACCGGCCGGCAGGGCGTCGGCGCCTTCGCCGGCCTGACCGGGCGGGTGCTGGTGCGCTCGGTCGACCCGCCCGACGGGCCGCTGCCGGCCGAGGCGGTGCTGCTGCTGGCGCGGGGGCCGTTCGCGGTGGAGGGCGAGGTGGCGCTGATGCGCGGCCACGGCGTCGACGTCGTGGTCACCAAGGACTCCGGCGGCGCCATGACCGAGGCCAAGCTGGTCGCCGCCCGGCGGCTCGGGCTGCCCGTCGTCCTGGTGCGCCGCCCGCCCGTGCCCTCCGGCGTCGACGTCGTGGGCACGGTGGAGGAGGCGCTGCGGTGGGTGCGGCACACCGGTTGAGACGAGGCGGTACCGGATCGGAGGATGGCTCCCCGTGGAACCGATGACCGAGCAGCAGGTGCGGCGCTCCTTCGTCAACTGCTCGAAGGGCGAGGCCACCTCGGCCACGCTGCCCCGCGACCTCGCCGACCTGCCGTGGGCGGAGCTGGAGGTGCTCGGCTGGCGCGACCCGAAGGCGCCGCTGCGCGGCTACCTCGTCGTCCAGCGGGAGGGCCGGCCGGTGGGCGTGGCGCTGCGGGCGGCCGACACGCGGATGTCGGCCCGCCGCACCGTCATGTGCCTGCTCTGCCGGTCCACGCACTCCGGAGACGCCGTCTCGCTGTTCACCGCCCGGCGGGCCGGGGAGGCCGGGCGCAACGGCGACACGGTGGGCACCTACGTCTGCGCCGACCTCGGCTGCGCTGCGCGGGCGCGCACCGAGATCCCGCCGTGGCTGCGCGAGCGGGACCCGGTCGAGGTGGGCGAGGAGCGCGCCGCCGAGCTGCGCGAGCGGGTGGAGACCTTCCTGGACGCGGTGTTGCGCTGACACCGGCCGGGGAACGCGGTCGACCGCCCGCCGGCCCGGTGCCATCATCCGCGGCGTGGACGCGATCCCCTCGTGGCCGGCGTTCCTGCTCGCGGTCGTGCTGATCGCGGCGTCCCCGGGTCCGGCGATGGCCCTCGTCCTGCGCCGCGCCGCGCTGAGTGGGTTCCGCGGCGCCGTCCCGACGGTGCTGGGCCTGGAGCTGGGGCTCTACGTCTGGGCGCTGCTGGCCGCGGCCGGGTTCGCCGGTCTGGTCGCCGCCTCCGAGGTGGCCTTCCTGGTCCTGCGGGTGGTCGGTGCGGCAGTCCTGTGCTGGCTCGGCGTCCTGGCCCTGCGCGCGGCCTGGCGGCAGCGGCGCGCCGGCCGGTCCGGAACGGCGGGCGCCGTGGCCCTCCCGCGGTCCCGCCGGGGCTGGCGGGCCGGGCTGGGCGAGGGGGTGCTCGTGCAGCTGGCCAACCCCAAGGCCGCGGTGTTCATGATCGCCTTCTATCCGCAGTTCGTGCCCGCGGACCGGCCGCTGTTCGCCACCACCGCCGTGCTGGCGCTGGTCCAGGTGGCGCTGGAGACGGTGCTCTACCTGTCGCTGGCGGCCGGGGTGGCGCGCGCCGGCGCCTGGTTCCGCCGTCCGCGGGTGCGGACGTGGCTGGAGGGGGTCAGCGGCACGGTCCTCGTCGGGCTGGGCCTGCAGGTCGCCGTGTCCAGCCGGTGACCCGGTTCCCCGACGGCTCCCGCGACGCGAGGATCGCCACCATGGCCGACAGCTCCCCGCACCGCCACCACGCCATCGACTACGTCGAGCTGACGGTGACCGACCTCGAGGCGGCCGAGCGCTTCTACGCCGAGGCGTTCGGCTGGCGGTTCACCCACTACGGGCCGGGCTACTCCGGCATCCGCGACCCCCGGGACGACGCCGCCGAGGTGGGCGGCCTGCGCCTGGGCGACGACGTGCGTCCGGGCGGTCCGCTCGTGCTGCTCTTCTCGGCCGACCTGGACGCGTCGGTGGCCGCGGTGCGGCGGGCGGGTGGCCGGGTCGTCGAGGAGCCGTACGCGTTCCCCGGGGGACGCCGGTTCCACTTCGCCGACCCGGCGGGGAACGAACTGGGCGTGTACTCCGAGGGTGAGGGGTGACCCCGCTCGTCCTGTTCGACCTCGACGGCACCCTGGTCGACTCCACGTCGGGCATCTGGACGTCGCTGCGCGCCGCGGCGGCGCAGCTCGGCCTGCCGGAGCCGACCCCGGAGCAGCTGCGCGACATGGTCGGCCCGCCGCTGCCGGACGGCTTCGCCACCGTGCTCGGCGTCCCGCCGGCCGACGTCGACCGTGCGGTGGCCGCCTACCGGGCGCACTACGCGGCCGGCCCGCTGCTCGACGTCACCGTGTACGACGGAGTCCCCGAGCTGCTGCGGACCCTGCGCGACGGCGGCGCCGTGCTCGCCGTGGCCACGAGCAAGCCGCAGGTCTTCGCCGTCCGCGTGCTGGGGCACGTGGGCCTGCTGCGCGCCTTCGCGGGTGTGCACGGCGCCACCTTCGACGGCGCGGTGCGGCACAAGGACCAGGTGGTGGCCGCGGCGCTGGCCGCGCACCCCGGCACCCGCGCCGTCGCGCTGGTGGGGGACCGGGCGCACGACGTCCTGGGGGCGGCCGCGCACGGACTGCCGTGCATCGGCGCCGGGTGGGGACCGGGCGGTCCGGAGGAGCTGGCCGGTGCCGGCGCGGCCCTCGTCGTGGCGACGCCGGGGGAGGTGCCCGGGGCGCTGCGGACGCTGGAGGGGTAGCGGGACGCCGTCCGGGCTAGGTACCAGCCGTGACCGCGCCCCCGCTGACCGACGCGCTGCAGGAGCTGCGCGACGCCGTCGCCGCCGCTCCCCTCGGCCTGGCGACGCCGTCCCGCGACGCCACCACGCGCACCGCCCGGGCGGTGGTCGACCAGGTCGACGACTACCTGCTGCCGCGGCTGCGCGACCTCGACGCCCCGCTGCTGGCGGTGGTCGGCGGCTCCACCGGCGCCGGCAAGTCCACGCTGGTCAACAGCGTGCTCGGCGCCCGCGTGACGGCGCCCGGCGTGCTGCGCCCGACCACCCGCTCGCCGGTGCTCGTCTGCTCGCCGGTCGACCGCGCCGCGTTCTCCGGCGACCGCGTCCTGCCGGGGCTGGCCCGCACCACCGGGGAGGGCGACGTCACGGGCGGGCTGCGGCTGGTCACCACCGAGGCGCTGCAGCCGGGCCTGGCGCTCATCGACGCGCCCGACGTCGACTCCGTGGTGGAGGCCAACCGCGACCTCGCCGGGCAGCTGCTGTCGGCCGCGGACCTGTGGGTGTTCGTGACGACGGCCGCCCGCTACGCCGACGCCGTCCCCTGGGACCTGCTCCGGACGGCGCAGGAGCGGGGCACCGCGCTGGCCGTCGTCCTGGACCGGACGCCGCCCGAGGCGGTGACCGAGGTGGCCGCCGACCTCGCCGCGATGCTGCAGCGCGGCGGTCTCGGCTCGGCCCGGCTGTTCGTGATCGAGGAGCGGCCGCTCACCGACGGCTTCCTGCCCGAGGCGCAGGTGGCGCCGCTGCGCGACTGGCTGCGCGCGCTGGCCGCCGACCAGGAGCAGCGCGCCGCCGTCGTGCGCCAGACGCTGGCCGGCGCGCTGGAGAGCCTCGACGGGCGGGTGGCCGCGGTGGCCGCGGGGGTCGACGAGCAGGCCGTCGCGGCGAACGCGCTGCGGTCGGCCGCCGACGCCGCCTACGACGGCGCGCGGGACGCCGTCAGCGAGGGCGTCAGCAACGGCAGCCTGCTGCGCGGCGAGGTGCTGGCCCGCTGGCAGGACTTCGTCGGCACCGGCGAGTGGATGCGCTCGCTGCAGACCCAGGTGGGCCGGCTGCGCGACCGGCTCGCCGCCGCGCTGACCGGCCGGCCGACGTCGTCGGACTCGCTGCAGGGCGCGCTGGAGTCCGGCGTCGAGACGCTGCTGCGGGCCGAGGCCGACCGCGCCGCCGACCGCACCGTGACCGCCTGGCGGGCGCTCCCCGGCGGGCCGGGTCTGTTGACCGGCCGCGAGGAGGAGCTGTCCGGGGTCTCGCCCGACTTCGCGCCCGTGGCGGCCGAGGAGGTGCGCGACTGGCAGGGGTACGTGCTCGACCTGGTGCGCGAGGAGGGCGCGGGCAAGCGCTCGCAGGCGCGGCTGCTGTCGTGGGGCGTCAACGGCGCCGGCGCGGTGGTGATGGTCGCCGTGTTCGCCTCGACGGCGGGGCTGTCAGGGGCCGAGCTCGCCATCGCCGGCGGGACGACGGCGGTCGGGCAGCGGGTGCTCGAGGCGGTGTTCGGCGACGCCGCGGTGCGCGCGCTGGCCACCCGGGCCCGCGCCGACCTCGACGCGCGCGCCGACCGGCTGCTCCGCTACGAGGAGGACCGCTTCGAGGCGCTGCTGACCGACGCGGCGCCCGCCGACGACGCCGCGGACCGGCTGCGGGCCGCCGTCGCCACCCTGGCCGCCGCCCGCGGGGCCGCCGCGTGAGGGCCCGGGAGCTCTCGCTCGCCGACCGGCTGGCGGCGCTGCGCGAGGCGGTGGAGGTGGCCGAGGGGCGGCTGGAGGTGCCCGAGGTGGGCACCACGCGGTCGCTGCTGGCCAAGGCCGGCGCCCGCGAGGCACTGGGCGACGCCACCGTCGTCGCGCTGGCCGGCGCCACCGGCAGCGGGAAGTCGACGCTGTTCAACGCGCTGTCCGGGGCGGAGGTCAGCACACCTGGCGTGCGGCGGCCGACCACCGGGGTCGCGCACGCCAGCGTCTGGGGCGAGCACGGCGCCGACCGGCTGCTCGACTGGCTGGAGGTGCCGCGCCGGCACCGGGTGACCGACCCCGACCCGGGGCTCGACGGGCTGGTGCTGCTCGACCTGCCCGACCACGACAGCGTGCGGATGGAGAACCGGCTGGAGGTGGACCGGCTGGTGCAGCTGGTCGACGTCCTCGTGTGGGTGCTCGACCCGCAGAAGTACGCCGACGACGCCGTGCACACGCGCTACCTCGCACCGCTGGCCGGCCACGCGGGCGTGCTGCTCGTGGTGCTCAACCAGGTGGACCGGCTCGACGAGGCCGCCGCCGTGGCCTGCCTGACCGACCTGCGCCGGCTGCTCGACGAGGAGGGTCTGGCCGGGACCCCGGTGCTGCCCACCGCGGCGCGCAGCGGCCTGGGCCTGCCCGAGCTGCGCGCCGAGCTCGCCCGCCGGGTGGGCGCCCGCAAGGCCGCCACCGACCGGCTCACCGCCGACGCCCGCGGCGCCGCGACCGCGCTCGCGGTGCACTGCGCCCAGGACGCCGGTCGTGACCGCGGCCCCGACAAGGCCGCGCGCGAGCAGCTCACCGGCGCTCTGGCCGATGCCGCCGGGGTGCCGGCCGTGGTGTCGGCCGTCGAGCGCTCGGCCCGCCGCAACGGCGTCGCGCACACCGGATGGCCGGTGCTGCGCTGGACGTCGAAGCTGCGTGCCGACCCGCTGGGCCGGCTGCACCTGGGCGACGAGCGGGTGCGGTCCTCGTTGCCGGAGGCCGGGGCGGTGCAGCGGGCCGGCATGGACGCCGCGCTGCGCCGGGCCCGGGACGACGCCGGTCGCGGGCTGCCGCCGGCCTGGCGCGACGAGCTGCGCCGGACGTCGGAGGACACCGAGGAGCGGCTGGCCGACCGGCTCGACCGCGCCGTCACCGGCACCGACCTCGGCCCCGACCGCACCCCGCTGTGGCAGCGCGCCGTCGGCGGCCTGCAGTGGCTGCTCGCGCTGACCGCCCTTGTCGGGGCGCTGTGGCTGCTGGCCCTGGTCGGGCTGGGGCTGCTGCAGCTCGACGACGTCGTCCCGCTCCCGCGGGTGCAGGGCATCCCGCTGCCCACGCTGCTGCTCGTCGGCGGGCTGCTGGCCGGGTTGCTGCTGGCGCTGGTCTGCCGGCCACTCGTGGCCGCCGGAGCCAGACGCCGGGCGCGGACGGCCCGCCGCCGGCTCACCGCCCGGGTGGGCGAGGTGGCCGACGACGAGGTGCTGGCGCCGCTGGCCGAGGCGCGCGCCGACCACGACCGGTTCTGCGCGGC
>NZ_JBFNXQ010000112.1:0-16027 GCF_041018925.1 Geodermatophilus maliterrae | reverse complement strand
AGCGGCTTTCCAACTGTACGCCGGTTCGTGGAGCTCCGCACCACTCGGGTGCTCTCCGCGGCCCTCCCGGGCCCGTCCGGCGCGAAGAGAACAGTACACCACCCTGCGGGGGCGTGCACGGGGAGTCCGGGCGGGATCGGACCGGCGGGGTCAGAGGCCCAGGAAGCTCTCGATGCCCACGGTCAGGCCGGGGCGCCGGCCGACCTCCCGTACGGCCAGCAGCACCCCCGGCATGAAGGAGGCCCGGTCGAACGAGTCGTGCCGGAGGGTGAGGGTCTCCCCCGGCCCACCCATGAGCACCTCCTGGTGGGCGACCAGTCCCGAGAGCCGGACGGCGTGGACGGCGACCCCGTCGACGTCGGCACCGCGGGCGCCGGGCAGCGCGTCGATGGTGGCGTCCGGCGACGGCGGCAGGCCGGCCGAGCGTCGGGCGGCCGCCACGAGGGCGGCGGTGCGCACGGCGGTGCCCGACGGGGCGTCCACCTTGTTCGGGTGGTGCAGCTCCACGATCTCGGTCGAGGGGAAGAAGCGGGCCGCCTCCTGAGCGAAGCGCATGAGCAGCACGGCGCCGATGCCGAAGTTCGGGGCGATGACCACGCCGACGTCCGGTTTGGGCTCCAGCCACTGGGCGACCGTGGCCAGTCGGTCCTCGTCGAAACCGGTGGTGCCGACGACGCAGTGGATGTCCTGGTCGATGCAGAAGCGGATGTTGTCCATGACGACGTCCGGGCGGGTGAAGTCCACGACCACCTGGGCGCCGGCGTCGGCGACGTTGAACAGCCAGTCGCCGTCGTCGACCATCGCCACGAGCTCGAGGTCGTCGGCGGCGTTCACCGCCCGCACCACCTCGGTGCCCATCCGTCCCCGTGCGCCCAGGACACCGACCGAGATCCTCGGCGGTTCCGCCGTCTCTGCGCCCGGTGCCTGCTGGTGCGGTGCGGGGGAGCTCGTGGTCACCGGATCAGGCTTCCCGGCGGCCTGTCCCGACGCAAGGCGGCTCCCCCCGGCCGGGCCGCTCAGCCCAGCGCGGAGCGCCGCTCCCCCACGGCCCACACGGCCACACCGAGGACGACGCCCGCGACGTCGGCGAGCCAGTCGACGACCGACCCCGACCGCTGCAGCGGCGCGACGGCCTGGACCACCTCGCTCACCGCGCCGTAGGCGAGGAGGAGGGCGACCAGCGGCACCGGCCGGACCCCCGCCCAGCGCCCGGCGAGGGCCAGCGCGAGGAACAGGGTCAGGTGCACCACCTTGTCCACGCCGGGCGGTGCCGACGGGACGTCGGAGCCCGGGGCGAACAGGACGGCGAGGGAGACGAGCACCGTCACCGCCAACGCGCCGCGCGAGAGCGCGCCGTGCACCTGCAGTGCGGGGTGCGGACGGCGGACGGTCATGCGGGGGCTCTCCGGGAGGGACGGGTCGGTGCGGGTGGGGGTCAGAGCCGGTCGAGGTCGGACTCGCGGTACGGGCCGACGACGGCCAGGCAGGTCTCCCGGCCGAGCAGGTCGGCGGCCACGTCGCGCACCTGGTCCTCGTCGACGACGGCGATCCGCTCGAGCGCCTCGCGCACCGGCACGTACTCCCCGTGCGACAGCTCGCTCTTGCCCAGCCGGCTCATGCGCGAGCCGGTGTCCTCGAGCCCCAGCACGGTCCCGCCGCGCAGCTGGCCGCGGCCGCGGGCGACCTCCTCGGCGGTGAGCCCCTCGGCGGCCACCCGGGCCAGCTCCTCGCGGACCAGGCGCAGCACCTCGGGCACCCGCTTCCTGGCGCACCCCGCGTAGACGGAGAACGAGCCGGTGCCGGCGTAGGAGGTCAGGGCCGAGCCGACGCTGTAGACCAGCCCCCGCTTCTCCCGGATCTCCTGGAACAGCCGCGAGCTCATCCCGCCGCCGACCGCCGTCTCGAGCACCGCGGCGGCGTAGCGCCGCTCGTCGAAGCGGCTCAGGCCCAGGCTGCCGAGCAGCAGGTGGGTCTGCTCGGTGCGCCGGGACACCAGCCCGGCCGGCCGCGCGGGCCGGTCGAGGCCGACGTCCTCGCCGCGGCGCAGCGGCGCGGGCGCGACCGAGCCGGACAGGCGGTCCCCGAACACCGCCGTCACCAGGTCGACCACCTGCTGGTGGTCCACCCGGCCGGCGGCGGTGACCACCATCGAGGGGACGGCGTAGCGCGAGCGGTACCAGCCGTCGACGTCGTCGCGGGTCAGGCCCTCGATGGAGTCCACGGTGCCGAGCACCGACCGGCCCAGCGGCGTCCCGCCGAAGAGCGTCTCGGCGAACAGGTCGTGCACCAGGTCGGCGGGCTCGTCGTCGCGCATGGCGATCTCCTCGAGCACCACCGTCCGCTCGGACTCCAGGTCCTCGGCGGTGTTGAGCGCCTCGGTCACCAGGTCGCCGAGCAGTGTGACGGCCAGCGGCAGGTCGCTGGCGAGCACGTTGGCGTAGTAGCAGGTGTGCTCCTTGGCGGTGAAGGCGTTCATCTCACCGCCGACGGCGTCCATGGCCGTCGCGATCTCCAGCGCGCCGCGGCTGCGGGTGCCCTTGAAGAGCAGGTGCTCGAGGAAGTGTGAGGCACCGGCGACGCGGTCGGTCTCGTCGCGCGAGCCGACGCCCACCCAGATGCCGAGCGTGGCCGAGAGCACCCCCGGCATCGTCTCGGTGAGCACGCGCAGCCCGCCGGGCAGCACCGTGCGCTCCACCCGGCCGCCGACCTCGTCGACGTCCAGGACACGGGGGACACCGACCGGGGCCGGGGCGGTGGCCAGGTCCGCGGACCCAGCGCCCACCCCGGCCCCGGTCGTGATCGGGTCGGCGGCCGTGTCAGGCCTCCGCGGGCGCGGGGGTCTCGGCCGGCGCGGCGGCCTCGCCGTCGCCGTCGCCCTCGGCGGCCACCGGGACCAGGCTGATCTTGCCGCGGGCGTCGATGTCGGTGATCTCGACCTGCAGCTTGTCGCCGACGTTGACGACGTCCTCGACCTTGCCGATGCGCTTGCCGCCACCGAGCTTGCTGATGTGCACCAGGCCGTCCTTGCCCGGCAGCAGCGAGACGAAGGCGCCGAACGGCGTCGTCTTGACGACGGTGCCGAGGAAGCGCTCCCCGACCTTCGGCATCTGCGGGTTGGCGATCGCGTTGATCCGGTCGACCGCCGCCTGGGCCGAGGGGCCGTCGGAGGCGCCGACGTAGATGGTGCCGTCGTCCTCGATGGTGATGTCCGCGCCGGTCTCGTCCTGGATCGAGTTGATCATCTGACCCTTGGGGCCGATGACCGCGCCGATCTTGTCGACCGGGATGCGCACCGTGGTCACCCGCGGGGCGTAGGGGCTCATCTCGTCGGGGCCGTCGATGGCCTCGTTCATCACGTCGAGGATGTGCAGGCGGGCGGCGCGGGCCTGGGTCAGCGCCTGGGCGAGCACGTCGGACGGGATGCCGTCGAGCTTGGTGTCCAGCTGCAGGGCCGTGACGAAGTCCTTGGTGCCGGCGACCTTGAAGTCCATGTCACCGAAGGCGTCCTCGGCCCCGAGGATGTCGGTGAGCGCGACGTACTCGGTCCTGCCGTCGACCTCGTCGGAGACCAGGCCCATGGCGATGCCGGCGACCGGGGCCTTGAGCGGCACACCGGCGTTGAGCAGGGCCAGGGTGGACGCGCAGACCGAGCCCATCGACGTCGAGCCGTTGGAGCCCAGTGCCTCCGACACCTGCCGGATCGCGTAGGGGAACTCCTCGCGGTCGGGCAGCACCGGCAGCAGCGCCCGCTCGGCGAGCGCGCCGTGACCGATCTCGCGCCGCTTGGGCGAGCCCACGCGGCCGGTCTCGCCGGTCGAGTACGGCGGGAAGTTGTAGTTGTGCATGTAGCGCTTGCGCGTCTCGGGCGAGAGCGTGTCGAGCTGCTGCTCCATGCGGAGCATGTTCAGCGTCGTGACGCCGAGGATCTGCGTCTCGCCGCGCTCGAACAGCGCCGAGCCGTGCACGCGTGGCACGACCTCGACCTCGGCCGACAGCGGCCGGATGTCGGTGACGCCGCGGCCGTCGATGCGGACCTTGTCGCGCAGGATGCGCTGCCGGACGACCTTCTTGGTGACGGCGCGGAAGGCGGCCGACACCTCCTTCTCGCGGCCCTCGAACTGGCCGGCCAGCGCGGCCTTGACCCGCTCCTTGAGCTCGTCGGTCGCGGTCTCGCGCTCCTGCTTGCCGGCGATGGCCTGCAGCCGGGTGAGCTCGTCGCCCACCTGCGCCTCGACGGCGGCGTAGACGTCGTCCTGGTAGTCGAGGAAGCGCGGGAAGTCCGCGACCGGCTTGGCGGCCTTCTCGGCCAGCGCGCTCTGCGCCTCGCACAGCGCCTTGATGAACGGCTTGGCCGCCTCGAGGCCCTGGGCGACGACCTCCTCGGTCGGGGCGGGCGCGCCACCGGCGACCAGCTGGACCGTCTTCTCGGTGGCCTCGGCCTCGACCATCATGATCGCGACGTCGCCGTCCGGGAGGAGGCGGCCGGCCACGACCATGTCGAAGACGGCGTCCTCGAGCTCGTCGTGGGTCGGGAAGCCGATCCACTGGCCGTCGACCAGCGCGACGCGGGTGCCGCCGACCGGGCCGGAGAACGGCAGGCCGGAGAGCTGGGTGGAGGCCGACGCGCCGTTGATGGCCAGCACGTCGTAGAGGTGCTGCGGGTCCAGGGCCAGGACGGTGATGACGACCTGGACCTCGTTGCGCAGGCCCTTGGCGAAGGTGGGGCGCAGCGGCCGGTCGATGAGCCGGCAGGTGAGGATCGCGTCCTCCGAGGGCCGGCCCTCGCGGCGGAAGAACGAGCCGGGGATGCGCCCGGCGGCGTACATGCGCTCCTCGACGTCGACCGTCAGCGGGAAGAAGTCGAAGTGCTCCTTGGGCTGGCGGCCGGCCGTGGTGGCCGACAGCAGCATGGTGTCGCCGGTGCTGACGACGACCGAGCCGGCGGCCTGCTTGGCCAGGCGGCCGGTCTCGAAGGTGATGCTGCGGCTGCCGCGGCTGCCGTTGTCGATGACCGCGGTGGCGGTGGTGACGCCGTCCTCGGGGTCGAACTCGGCGGCGGTGCTGTGCTGGGTGGTGGGTGCGGACACGGTGTCCTCTTCCTTCGTCGCATGCGGCGACGTCCTCTGCGGCGCGATCTCGCGCCGGCGTCCTCCTCGGCGCCCCCTGCGCCGACGGCGTCCGGGGCGACCGGTCTTCGATCGAAACCCCCGGGACCCGTGTCCCCGCTGGGGGACCGGTCCTGCCCGGGGGCCACCACCGAGGACCGGTGCGCTGCGCGCCGTGGTGGCCGGGGGTCGTGCGGCGGGTGCCGCACGAGAGAGGGGACCGTCCCGGCGGGACGGTCCCCTCGACGTGCTAGCGGCGCAGACCGAGCCGCTCGATCAGCGACCGGTAGCGGTTGATGTCGGTCTTGGCCAGGTAGTTCAGCAGCCGGCGACGGCGGCCGACCAGGAGCAGCAGACCCCGGCGGCTGTGGTGGTCGTGCTTGTGCTGCTTGAGGTGCTCGGTCAGGTCGCTGATCCGGCGGGTGAGCATCGCGACCTGGACCTCGGGCGAGCCGGTGTCCCGCTCGACCGTCGCGTAGTCGGTCATGATCTGCTGCTTCGTCGCGCTGTCGAGCGCCATGGGCGGGCCTCCGGGGTCCGGTCGCGTGTGGCCCCCGGTCTGGGTCACGGGGGCAGGTCGCACACACGTCGGGCCAGGGCCCGACACCGACGAGGTTACCAGCGCGCCCCGGCCGTCCCGTCGCGGTGATCAGCCGACGGGCGGCATCCCCAGCACGGTGCGGGTGCGGGCCACGTCGCCGGCCATCGCGTCGACGAGCTCGTCGACGCCGGTGAAGGAGGTCATCGGCCGCAGGCGCTGCACGAACTCGACGCCGACGTGCTCGCCGTAGAGGTCGCCGGAGAAGTCGAGCACGTGGGCCTCGACGGTGCGCCGCGAGCCCTGGAAGGTCGGGTTGGTGCCCACCGAGATGGCGGCCGGTGCGCTGCCGAGGGCGGCGCCGGACACGTCGCGGGTGACCAGCGAGCCGGCGTAGACGCCGTCGGCCGGGATGGCGGTGAAGGGCGGGGTCTCGACGTTCGCCGTCGGGTAGCCGAGCTCGCGGCCGCGCCGGTCCCCGCGGACGACGACGCCGTCGACGCGGTGCGGCCGGCCCAGCGCGCGGGCCGCGCTCTCCATGTCCCCGGCGGCGACGCAGGCGCGGATGTAGGTCGAGGAGATGGTGACCTCGCCGTCGGCCGAGGCGTCCCCGGCCAGCGGCACGCCCTCCACGGCGAAACCGAACCGCCGCCCCTCCTGGGCGAGCGTGGTCACCGTGCCGGACGCCTTGTGCCCGTAGGTGAAGTTCTCGCCGACGACGACCGCGGCGGCGTGCAGGTTCTCCACCAGCACGCCGTGGGCGAACTCCTCGGGGGTCAGCCGGCTGAACTCCGGGGTGAACGGCAGCACGCACATGCCGTCGACGCCGAGGCCGGCCACCAGCTCGGCCTTGCGGTCGAGGGAGGTGAGGATCGCCGGGTGCGAGCCGGGGCGGACGACCTCGGTGGGGTGCGGGTCGAAGGTGACCAGCACGCAGGGCCGGCCGAGCGCACGGGCACGGGCGACGGCGGCGCCGATGAGCTGCTGGTGGCCGCGGTGGACGCCGTCGTACATCCCGACGGTGACCACCGTCCGGCCGAGGTCGGCCGGGGTCGCCGCGAGCCCGCGCCAGCGCTGCACGCGCCCGTTCTCCTGACCGCTGCCCGGGTCGCTCAGGCGACCCGGTGCAGCCAGCCGGAGGTGTCGGGCACCCGGCCGTGCTGGATGTCGAGCAGGTGTTCCCGCAGCTGCATCGTCACCGGGCCGGGACCGCCGTCGCCGACGGTGAAGTCGCCGGTGCGCGCCTTGACCTCGCCGACCGGCGTGATGACGGCGGCCGTGCCGCAGGCGAAGGTCTCGGTGACCGTGCCGTCGGCGACGCCGGTGCGCCACTCGTCGACGCTGAAGCGGCGCTCGGTCACGCGCATGCCCTTCTGGCGGGCGACGGCGATGAGCGAGTCGCGGGTGATGCCGGGCAGCAGGGTGCCGGTCAGCTCGGGGGTGACCAGCTCGGCGTCCTCACCGGAGCCGAGGACGAAGAACAGGTTCATCCCGCCCATCTCCTCGACGTGGCGCTTCTCGACCGCGTCGAGCCACACGACCTGGTCGCAGCCGGCGGCGATGGCCTGCTCCTGGGCGAGCAGGCTGGCGGCGTAGTTGCCGGCGCACTTGACGTCGCCGGTGCCGCCGGGCGCTGCGCGGATGTAGTCCTCGGACAGGTACACCGACACCGGGTGCACGCCGCGCGGGAAGTAGGCGCCGGCGGGGCTGGCGATGACGAGGAACAGGTACTCGTGCGCCGGGCGCACGCCGAGGAACGGCTCGGTGGCCAGCTGGTAGGGGCGGATGTAGAGGGTCTGGTCGGGCCCGGTCGGCACCCAGTCGCGGTCGGCGTCGACGAGGGCGTCGACGGCGCTGATGAAGGCCTCCTCGGGCACCGGCGGCATGGCCAGCCGGCGGGCGCCGCGCGCGAAGCGGGCGGCGTTGGCCTCGGGGCGGAAGGTGGCCACGCTGCCGTCGGGCTGGGCGTAGGCCTTGAGCCCCTCGAAGATCGACTGCGCGTAGTGCAGGGCCGCGGTGGCGGGGTCCATCTGCAGCGGCGCGTAGGCGGTGAGCCGGGCGTCGTACCAGCCGCGGCCGGCCTCGTAGCGGGCCACGAACATCGAGTCGGTGAAGTGACGGCCGAAGCCGGGGTCGGCCAGCACCGCCTCGCGCTCGGCAGCCGGACGGCGGGGCACGTCCTCCACGGTCACCGGCACGCCCTCGGTGAAGACCCGGGAGGTGGTGCGGCTGTCGGCGAGCGTGTCGGTCATGTCTCCCACCTGCGCGTGCTCGGAGCAGGACCGGCGGACGACCGGCCTCCGCTCACAGTAGCGCCGGGCCCGGCGGCGGCCGGGAGCAGACCGCCGCCGCCCGGCGAGGGGTCAGGGCCGGTCGGGCGCCGAGCTCTCGATCACCTCGTAGGACCACAGGTGGTGCGAGTCGCTGGCCGCCGGGGCGAGCTCGTCACCGCCGCCCTGGTGGGCCCGGGCGAAGTCCTGGCTGCCCTCCCAGGAGCGGTAGGCCTCCTCGCTCTCCCACCGCGTGTAGACGAGGTACTGGTCGGTGCCCTCGATCGGCCGCAGCAGCTCGAACCACTCGAAGCCGGGGGTCTTCTCCACGGCCCCGCCGCGCCCGCGGAACCGTTCCTCGAAGCGCTCCTGCGCGTGGGGCGGGACGCTGATCGCGTTGATCTTCACGACGCTCATGGCAGCCCCCTTCCCGTCGGGGATGCCGGCCAACCCACTGCGGGGGCTGCCGGCCCGGGCGAGGATGGCGCGGTGACCCCGGACAAGCGGCCCGGCGTGCTCCTCGACGTCGACGGCACCCTGCTCGACACGAACTACCTGCAGGTCCTCGCCTGGTGGCAGGCGTTCCGCGACACCGGGCACGACGAGGTCTCGATGGCCGACTGCCACCGGTCGATCGGCATCGCCAGCGAGGAGCTCGTCGTCCACCTGCTCGGCGACGCCGCCGACGACGTATCCGAGGCCAAGACCCGGCGCTACGAGCCCCTGCGCGAGCTGGTGGCCGCCTTCCCCCGCGTGGACGAACTGCTCGCCGCGTGCCGCGAGCGGGGGCTGGCCGTGGTGCTGGCGACCAGCGGCGAGGAGTCGGACCTGGAGTGGATGGTGCCGGCGATCGGGGGCGAGGACGTCGTCGACGGTGCGACCACGTCGGCCGACGTCGAGTCGGCCAAGCCGGCGCCGGACCTGCTGCAGACCGCCGTCGCCGACCACGGCCTGGACCCGCGCCGCACCGTGGCGGTCGGGGACACGGTCTGGGACGTGCGGGCGGCCCGGGACGCCGGCCTGCCGTGCATCGCGCTGACCTGCGGGGGCATCTCCCGCGCCGAGCTGGAGGCGGCCGGGGCCGACGAGGTCTACGACACCCCCGCCGACCTGCTCGACCACCTCGACGACTCGTTGATCGGCAAGGCCGCCCGCGGCTGAAGGAGGACCCCCGTGCCCCACGCCTCGCACGCTCGGCGCGGGCCCCTGCACGGGAGCCGTTCCAGCACCTCACCACGGGAAGCCGACCGCGACGCGCGCGGTGGAGCCGGCGTCCTCGACCAGCGCCACCAGCCGGCCGCCGGGGTCCACGGCGGCGGTGAGCCCGGCCCGCCCGGTGGCCGCCACCCGCTGGCCGTACCCGAGCGCCGTCGCCTCCTCGGCCGTCAGCCGCCGCTCGGGGAAGACCGCCGTCGCGGCGTCGGGGAGCGCCAGCACGCCGGGGCCGCCGCCGGCCGCCAGTGCGGCGGCCGCCTCCTCGACCGGCGCGGCCTGCGCGGTGGTGAACGGGCCCGAGGCGGTGCGGCGCAGCGCGGTGAGGTGGCCGCCGACGCCGAGCGCGGCCCCGGCGTCCCGGGCGATCGCGCGCACGTAGGTGCCGGCGGTGCACGCCACGGTGACCTCGACGTCGACCAGGTCGGGGGTGGGCCGGGTCAGGCGGTGCACGTCGATGCGGTGCACGGTGACCGGGCGGGGCTCGAGGACGACCTCCTCACCCGCGCGCACGCGGTCGTAGGAGCGGCGCCCGTCGACCTTGACCGCGCTCACGGCGGACGGCACCTGCTGCAGCGGTCCGGTCTGGCCGGCCAGGGCGGCCCGGACGGCGTCGTCGTCGAGGTGCGCGGCCGACGTCGTGGTGAGGACCTCGCCCTCGCGGTCGTCGGTGACCGTCGTCTGCCCGAGCCGGACGGTGGCCTCGTAGACCTTGTCCGAGCTGCCCAGGTGGCCGAGCAGCCGGGTGGCCGCGCCGACCCCGAGCACCAGCAGCCCGGTGGCCATCGGGTCGAGGGTGCCGGCGTGACCGACCCGGCGGACCGAGAGCACCCGCCGGGCCCGGGCGACGACGTCGTGCGAGGTCAGCCCGCCGGGCTTGTCGACCAGCAGGACCCCCGGGGGCACGTCGGCGTCGGCGGCTCGGCGTCGGCTCATGCGCCCACCGTCGCAGGTGCCGCGAGCCACCGGTCCCCCGCCACCCGGACGAGGACGGCGACCAGCCGCAGCGCGATGAACAGCGTCAGCCCGGTCCAGACGCCGGTCAGGCCCCAGCCGAGCGGGCCCGACACCAGCGACAGCGGGAGGAAGCCGGCGAGCGCGGCGGCGATGGTCACGGTGCGCAGGTAGCCGACGTCGCCGGCGCCCATCAGGACGCCGTCGAGGGCGAAGACCACCCCGGCCAGCGGCTGGAAGCCGGCGAGGAACCACCAGACCAGCTCTGCCTGGGCGCGGACGGCGGGGTCGCCGGTGAACAGCGGCACGAGCAGGTCGCGGCCGGCCAGCAGCGCCCCGGCGACCAGGAGCCCGGTGCCCAGGCCCCAGAGGGTGACCCGCCGGGCGGTGGCGCGGGCCTCGTCGGGTCGCCCGGCGCCGAGGGCGTGGCCGACCAGCGTCTGGGCGGCGATGGCGTAGGCGTCGAGCACCAGCGCGAGGAAGAGGAACAGCTGCAGCGCGATCTGGTGCGCGCCCAGGGCGGCCTGTCCGGTCCGCGCGGCGACGCCGGCGGCGACCAGGAAGGCCAGCTGCAGGACGGTGGCGCGCAGCAGCAGGTCGCGGCCGAGCACGAGCTGTGCCCGGACGGCCGCGGGGCGGAACCGCCAGTCGGCGCCCTCGCGCAGCAGGGCCCGCAGGAACAGCGCCGCGGTGAGCGACTGCCCGGCGAGGTTGGCCACCGCGGAGCCGACCAGGCCGAGACCGGCCGGGTGCACCAGCACGGGGCAGAGCACCAGGCTGAGCAGGCTCCCGGCCAGCACGAACCGCACCGGCCGGCGCAGGTCCTGCACGCCGCGCAGCCAGCCGTTCCCCGCCAGGGCGACCAGCAGCAGCGGCGCGCCGCAGCCGGCCACCCGCAGCCACTGCTCGCCCGCCGCGGCCACCTCGCCCGGGCCCCCGGCCAGCGCGCGGGTCAGCGGGCCGGCGAGCACCTGGAAGAGCAGCACGACCGCGGCGCCGAGCACCAGCGCCAGCCAGGTGGCCTGGACGCCCTCGGCGACGGCGCCGGCGCGGTCACCGGCCCCGGCCCGGCGGGCGGCACGGGCGGTGGTGCCGTAGGCGAGGAAGTTGAGGAGCGCGGCGGCCCAGGCCAGCAGCCCGCCGCCGACGGCCAGGCCGCCGAGCGGCACGGTGCCCAGGTTGCCGACGACGGCGGTGTCGACGAGCAGGTACAGCGGCTCGGCGGCCAGCACGACCAGCGCCGGCGCCGCCAGCGCGAGGACACCGGGACGCCCCGCGGGCGCGCGGTCGTCGCGGTGCGGGGGCCGCAGGCTCCCCGGCGCGGCGGCCGGGTCCGGCTCAGCGCCCGTCGGGGACGACACCTGGACGCGGGGGGAGGCCGGAGGCCGACAGGGAGCACAGCTCGGACCTGATCGCTGCGACGGTGCCCTCGCGGTCGAGCCGCGAGGTGAACCCGGCGGCCGCGCGGTGCCCGCCGCCGCCCAGGGCCGTCGCCACCCGGGCGACGTCGGTGGCGCCGCGGGAGCGAAGGGACACCGACCAGCTGCCGTCGTCCTGTCCCTTGAGCACGCACGCGACGTCGGCCTCGGCGGTGGACCGGACGACGTCGACCAGCGCCTCGAGCTGCTCGCCGGGCAGGCGGTGCTCGGCGGCCTCGGCGGCGCTCGACCAGG
Source organism: Geodermatophilus maliterrae (assembly GCF_041018925.1). Taxonomy (NCBI): domain Bacteria; kingdom Bacillati; phylum Actinomycetota; class Actinomycetes; order Geodermatophilales; family Geodermatophilaceae; genus Geodermatophilus; species Geodermatophilus maliterrae. The sequence goes on along the minus strand of NZ_JBFNXQ010000112.1, from coordinate 4,275 downwards.
TCCACACCAGGCCGGCGCCGACGGCGGGCTCGAGGACCGCGCGGCCGGCCGCCGCCGAGAGCAGGCGCAGCCAGCCGAACGGCGCGGTGTCGAACAACTGCTGGCTGATCGCGGCGTGGTCGATGCCGGTCGCCAGCAGCCGGGCGGCCAGCAGGTGGGTGTCCGGCCGGGTGCTGCCGAACCGGAAGGAGCCGGTGTCGGCCGCGAGGCCCGCGTAGAGCAGCGTGGCCAGGTGGGCGTCGAGGGCGACCCCGAGCTCGTCGAGCAGCCCGGCCACCAGGACGACGGTCGCGGGGGCCGCCGGGTCGACCAGGCGCACGTCCCCGAACCCGGGGTTGCTGGCGTGGTGGTCGACGACGACCGACGTGCCGGCGTCCGCGAGCAGCGCCGCCAGCTCGGCCAGCCGGCCCGGCGAGGCGGCGTCGAGGCTGACGAACACGTCCGGGGAGCCGGGGACGGCGGTGGACGGCACCAGCCCCTCCGCGCCCGGCAGCCAGCCGAGGGAGGCCGGCAGGGTGGGCGGGCCGGGGAAGGTGGCCAGCACGCGCGCGCCGCGGCGGCGCAGGCCCTCGGCGAGGGCGAGCGTGCTGCCGAGGGCGTCGGCGTCGGGCTGGACGTGCCCGGAGAGCACGACGGTGGCCCGGGCGTCGGCGGCCGCGGCCAGCACGGCGGCCGGCGTGCGGGACGCAGCGGCGGCCGGGGTCACCGGCGACCCCGGGGACACGACGGTCACCGGGTCAGGCGTCGGGGCCGGGGTCGGCCACCGGGGGTGTGTTGCGGTCCTCGGTGACCAGCCCGCCACCGGGTGGCAGCGGCGGACCGCCGTCGTCGGGCTCGTCCTCGGCGATGCTGGGTGCCTCGCCGATCTGGCCCTGGCGGCCGCCGTCGGTCGGGTCGCCGGCGTTGGGCTCGGCGCGGCCGCCGAGCTCCGAGCGGCCCTGGCCCTCGTCCGGGAGGTACGGGTCCGGGTCGTTCTCGCTCACGAGGCGCTCCTGTGTTCGGTGGCGGGGGTGGCGTCGACGTCGGTCTCGTCAGCGTCGCCGGTCTCGTCGTCGGCCGGGCGACGGTACGGGTCGGCGTCCCCGGCATAGCTCGCGTGCTCGCGCAGCCGGGCGAGTTCGGCGTCGGCGGAGCGGACGCGCTCGAGCGCCTCGTCCAGCTCGCGGGCGGTGTCCGGGACGATGTCGGCGACGAAGGTGAGCGTCGGTACGAACTTGATGCCGGTCTGGCGGCCGACCGTGGAGCGGAGGACGCCGGTGGCGCTGGCCAGCGCCCGGGCGGAGTCCTCGACCTGCGTCGGGTCGCCGTACACGGTGTAGAAGACGGTGGCCTCGCGCAGGTCGCTGGTGACGCGCGCGTCGGTCACGGTGACCATGCCCAGCCGCGGGTCCTTGATCTGCGACTCGATCGCGGTGGAGACGATCTGGCGGATGCGCACCGCGAGCTTGCGGGCGCGGGCGGGGTCGGCCACGGCGGACCTCCGGGGGTCGGGGCGTCACGAGGACGCCGGTGGACAATCGGCACGCAGCCCGAGGTCCGGCCCCCTCCCGGGTCCCGCCCCGAGCGTGCGAAGGGTGGGGAGGAGGGGGTCCTTCGTCAGTCGGTGTCGCTGAACAACTGCCGGTGCGTCGACAGAAGCGTCACCTCGGGCCGCTCGGCCAGCAACCGCTCGCAGGCGTCGAGGACGTCGGTGACCTGACCGGCGTCCCCCGCGACGGCGGCGACCCCGACCTGCACGCGACGGTGCAGGTCGAGATCGCCGACCTCGGCCGCGGCCACGGCGAAGCGGCGCCGCAGCTCGGCCACGATCGGCCGGACCACGGCGCGCTTGCCCTTGAGCGAGTGGACGTCACCCAGCAGCAGGTCCGCGGTCAGCGACCCGGTGAACACCGGCTCACCTCCCGGAGACCTGCTACTGGCGGCGTGCTGGAACGGCCCCGCTGCGTGGGCGCAGCGGGGCCCTCCACCTACTCGCGCGGCTTCTCGCGGACCTCGAAGGTCTCGATCACGTCATCGATCTTGATGTCGTTGAACGACCCCAGGCCGATGCCGCACTCGTAGCCCTCGCGGACCTCGGTCGCGTCGTCCTTGAACCGGCGCAGCGACTCGACGGTGAGGTTGTCGGCGACGACGACCCCGTCACGCAGCAGCCGGGCCTTGGAGTTGCGCACGATGGTGCCGCTGCGGACCAGCGAGCCCGCGACGTTGCCGATGCGCGGCACCCGGAAGACCTCGCGGACCTCCGCCGTGCCGAGCTGGACCTCCTCGTACTCCGGCTTGAGCATGCCCTTGAGGGCCGCCTCGATCTCGTCGATCGCCTGGTAGATGACCGAGTAGTACCGGACGTCGATGCCCTCGCGGTTGGCCAGCTCCGTGGCCTGCCCCTCGGCCCGGACGTTGAAGCCGAGGACGATGACGTCGTCGGCCAGCGCCAGGTCGATGTCGCTCTTGGTGATCGAGCCGACGCCGCGGTGGATGACCCGCAGCGAGACGTCGTCGCTCACTTCGATCTTCATCAGGGCCTCCTCGAGCGCCTCCACGGTGCCCGAGTTGTCGCCCTTGATGATCAGGTTGAGCTGGCGGTTCTCCTTGAGCGCCGCGTCGAGGTCCTCGAGGCTGATCCGCTTGCGCATGGAGGCGTTCTGCGCGTTGCGGATGCGGGCCTGCCGCCGGTCGGCGATCTGCCGGGCGACGCGGTCCTCCTCGACGACGAGGAAGGTGTCACCGGCACGCGGCACCGAGGTGAGGCCGACCACCTGCACGGGGCGGGCGGGGCTGGCCTCCTTGAGCTTGGTGCCGTACTCGTCGAGCAGCGACCGGACGCGGCCGTAGGCGTCGCCGGCGACGATCGAGTCGCCGACCCGCAGCGTGCCGCGCTGCACCAGCACCGTGGCGACCGGGCCGCGGCCCTTGTCCAGCTTGCCCTCGATGACCACGCCCTGGGGGTCCTGCTCGGCGTTGGCCCGCAGGTCCAGCGAGGCGTCGGCGGTCAGCAGGATGGCCGCGAGCAGGTCGTCGAGGCCCTGCCGGGTGGTCGCGGAGACGTCGACGAACATCGTGTCGCCGCCGTACTCCTCGGCCACCAGGCCGTACTCGGTGAGCTGCTGGCGAATCTTGGCGGGGTTGGCCCCCTCCTTGTCCACCTTGTTGACCGCGACCACGATCGGCACGCCGGCGGCCTGGGCGTGGTTGAGCGCCTCGACCGTCTGCGGCATGACGCCGTCGTCTGCCGCCACGACCAGGACGACGATGTCGGTCACCTTCGCGCCACGGGCACGCATCGCGGTGAACGACTCGTGACCCGGGGTGTCGATGAAGGTGATCGGCCTGTCCTCGCCCTCCAGCTCGCTGGCGACCTGGTAGGCGCCGATGTGCTGGGTGATGCCGCCGGCCTCCCGTGCCACCACGTTGGTGTTGCGGATGGCGTCGAGCAGCTTGGTCTTGCCGTGGTCGACGTGACCCATGACCGTGACGACCGGCGGGCGGGCCTCCCAGTCCTCCGCGTCGCCCTCGTCGCCGAAGGTGAGGTCGAAGGTCTCGAGGAGCTCGCGGTCCTCGTCCTCGGGGCTGACGACCTGGATGTCCCAGCCGATCTCGGCACCGAGCAGTTGCAGGGTGTCCTCGTTGACCGACTGGGTCGCGGTGACCATCTCGCCCAGGTGGAACAGCGCGGTCACCAGCGCCGCCGGCTGGGCGTTGATGCGCTCGGCCAGGTCGGTCAGCGATGCGCCCCGGGGCAGCCGGACGGTCTGCCCGTTGCCGCGGGGCAGGGAGACGCCGCCCATGCTGGGCGCCGCCATCTGGTCGAACTCCTGACGCCGCTGCTTCTTGCTCTTGCGTCCGCGGACCGGGCCACGCCCGCCCGGACGGCCGAAGGCACCCGCGGTGCCGGCACCGGAGCCACCACGGCCACGACCGCGGCCACCGCCGGCACGGAACCCGCCGGCGGGCGCACCGCCACCGCCGCCACCGCCACCGGGGGCACCGCCGCCACCGGGACGGAAGCCGCCGCCACCGCCGGGACCACCCGGACGGCCACGGCCACCGGGACCACCGGGGCCACCACCGGGACGGCCGGCACCGGCCGGACGCGGCGGCATCATGCCCGGCGAGGGCCGGGGCGGCATCATGCCCGGGTTCGGCCGGGGACCACCCGGACCGGCCGCGGGACGCGGGCCACCGGGACGCGGGCCGCCGGCACCCGGCGCGGGACGCGGGCCACCGGCACCAGGGCCGGGACGGGGGCCACCGGCCGCGGGACCCGGACGCGGGCCA
>NZ_JBFNXQ010000111.1:0-16303 GCF_041018925.1 Geodermatophilus maliterrae | reverse complement strand
CCCCGTGGTCGAGGCGCCGGCGCCGGTCCCCGCCGTCGCCGAACAGCCCGCGCCGCCCGTGCCCGCCGAGGCCGCCGTCGCCGAGGCCCCGGTCGTCGAGGCCCCGGTCGTCGAGGCCCCGGTCGTCGAGGCCCCGGTCGTCGAGGTGCCGGTCGTCGAGGTGCCGCAGGTCACGGAGCCGGCCGAGGCCGCCGCGCCGGAGGTGGACATGTGGGCCGAGCCGGTCCCCGTCGTCCGCCCGGCGGTGCCCGTCCAGCCGGCCGCTCCGCAGCCCGCCGTCGCCCGGCAGGCGCACGAGCCCGCCGCGGCGGAGGCCGACGAGCAGTCGGCGGAGGAGATCGCCGACGAGACCGCCGACGACGAGTCGCTCCTGGCCGAGCTCCTCGGTGACGCGGTCGACGACGAGCACCCGGTCGAGCCCGCCGTCGAGCAGCCGGTGGTGGCCGTCGTCGGCAGCGCGGTCGACACCGTGCCGTGCCGCGCCGCCACCGAGGTCGCCGCCGTCGAGCTCGCCGTCGTCGACGAGCCGCCCACCGACGTCCTGCCGGCCGTCGTCGTCGAGCCGATGGAGGTCCCGGCACCGCAGCCGGTGACCCCGGAGTGGGTCGCCGAGGAGCAGTCCGCCGGCCCGTCCACCGGGCGCGAGGAGGCGATCGCCGAGGTGCTGCGCGCCGCGCTCGCCCACGACACCCCCGACGACGCGCTGACCGACATCCTCCGCGGCGTGCTCGCCAGCGCCTCGACCCAGGGCGGTGTGCACCGCGGCCGCCCGCCGGTCCCGGTCAGCTCGCGCCGGGTCACCGCCGAGCCGGCCTGGGTCGAGGCCTCGGCCGAGTCCGACGAGTGGGAGGTGGCCGCCGACGTCCAGGACGCCGTCGAGCCGCTGGCCCTCGCGCCCACTGCGAGCGACCCGGCGCCGCTGCCGCTCGACGCGACCGCCGTCCTCCCCCCGCTGTCGCTGCTGCCGCCGCCGACCCCCGGCGCGGAGCTGGCGGTGCCGCGGCTGCTGGGGCGCCCGCCGGTCCCGCCGGCGCGGCGGCTCCCCCCGGTGCCCGGTCAGGCCGTCGCCCGGGTGTCCGCGCCGCGGTCGACCCAGGGCCTGGCCACGGTGACCCGCCTGCCGGTCGACGCGCGCGCCGCCGGCGGCTGGTCGAGCGGCCGGGTCGTGGTCTCCTCCGTGCGCGAGCGCGGGGCGGGCGGCGACCTCGTGGACCCACGGATGGTCGAGGCCGCCGGCACCGTCGCCCGGCTGCGGGCGCTCGGCCTGCCCGAGGAGCTGCTCGGTGCCGGCTTCACCGCCGAGGTCGCCGCGCACGGCACCTACGCCGCGCTCACCCGCGCGCTGGGTGGGGCGCTGCCCGCGGCGCCGTCGGCCCCTGCCGGCGCCGGTGAGGTGCTGCTGGTGGTCGGCCCCGGCGTCGAGACGCTGGCCGCCGCCCGCTCGCTGGCCGTCTCCATGCGGCTCGACGGCGACCGGCTGCAGTGGGCCACCCGTGGCGACCTCGCCGCGCTGGCGGCCGAGGGCAGCCGAATCACCTCGGTCGACACCGCGATCGAGCGCAAGCAGGAGGCCGCCCGCGCCGGCACGCCGACCATCGTCGCGGTCGACGCCCCGATGCGCGCCGGTGGCCGCACCTGGCTCGAGCAGGTCATGGCGATCTTCTCGCCGGTGGCCGTCTGGGCCGTGGTCGAGGCGACCCGCAAGCCCGAGGACGTCGGCCCCTGGCTCGACGCCCTGGCCCGCGTCGACGCGCTCGTCGTCCAGGACACCGACCTGACCGCCGACCCCGCCGCCGTGCTGGGGCGGACGGCGGTGCCCGTGGCCCTCCTCGACGGCGTCCGGGCGACCGCGCACCGCTGGGCCTCCCTGCTGTGCGAGCGACTGGAGGCACCGGAGGCATGAGCCCGCTGCGCTGGGACGTCCTCGCGGTGGGGTTCGTGCTGGCCCTGCCGGTGCTCGCGCTCGGCCTGCGCGGCGACTTCTCCGCCGACGAGGTCGCCGTCCGGCTGCCGTGGTGCCTGCTGGCGGGCTGGGGCGCGGTGGCGCTGCTGCGGTTCGCCGCGACGCCGCCGCAGCCGCCCGGCCCCGAGCCGACGCCGTCCTCCCCCGCCGGCGACCAGGACGTGAGCCCCACGCCCTGACCCCGCCCGCTCCGGGGGTGCTGTGCGGCCACTGCCGGTGTTCCTCGCGGGATGCCGGTGCTGCAGCACCCGCACTGCGCGAACGACACCGGCGGTGCGGCTGTCCACACCAGGCCCCGCCCTCCACCGGGACGACGGGTGGTCCCCGGCCGCACCGAGGTCGCGCGACCGTCGGTGCATGGACCCCCGCGACCTCCCACGACCCGCACTGCGCCGAGCACTCGTCGCCGACGGCTGGAGCGACGACGAACTGGCCCGCGCGCGTCGCACAGGCGACCTGTCGCGGATCCGTCGCGGCGCCTACGTCGACGGGGACCGGCCACCGGCGGTCACCGACCGGCACCGGCTCCTCGTGCAGGCGACGCTCGCCGGCCTGCGCCGGGACGCCGTCGTCAGCCACGAGTCCGCCGCCGTGCTGCACGGCCTGCCGACCTGGGGACTCTCGCTGGGTCGTGTGCACGTCACCCGCCGACCGCCCGCGTCGAGCGACGCCTCCCGCACCCTGCGCTGCCACGTGGCGCGACTCGGGGACGACGAGGTGACCGTGGCCGACGGTGTGCCCGTGACCGACCCGGCGCGGACGGCGCTGGACCTGGCTCGCCGCCTGCCGTTCGAGGTCGCCGTGGTCCTGCTCGACGACGTCCTGGCTCGCCGGCTGGCGCGTCCCGGGGAACTGCTCGACCGGCTCGGGGACGTGGTCGGCACCCGAGGCAGCCGCAGGGCCGCCCGCGCCGTGTCCTTCGCCGACGGCCGGAGCGAGAGCGTCGGCGAGAGCCGGAGCCGGGTCGTCCTGCACCGGCTGGGCATGACACCGAGTGGGCTGCGGCACCCCGTGCACTCCGCTGAGGGCGTCCTGCTCGGTCGCGCCGGCTTCGTCTGGGAGGCGGAGCGACTTCTCGAGGAGTTCGACGGACGCGTCGAGTACGGCCGGCTGCTCGGCCCGGTCAGGAACCGGGCGACGTCGTCTTCGCGGAGAAGCGCCGGGAGCATGCCATGCGCGCCAAGGAGTGGGACGTCGTGCGCTGGACGTGGGCGGACATCAGCCGCGACGGTGTGCTGGCCGACCGTGTCGGCCGCGCCCTCCGCGCCCGCGGTCGACGCGGAGCCTGACCCGTTGCGGGTGTTCCTCGTGCTCTACCGGTCCTGCAGCACCCGCAGAGCACGAGGAACGCCGGCAACCTCAGCCGGGAGACCCGGCGTCAGAGCGGGAGGTCCTCCAGCATCTCGGTGACCAGGGCGGCGATCGGCGAGCGCTCCGAGCGGGTCAGCGTCACGTGCGCGAAGAGCGGGTGGCCCTTGAGCTGCTCGACCACCGCCGCGATGCCGTCGTGCCGGCCCACGCGCAGGTTGTCCCGCTGGGCGACGTCGTGGGTGAGCACCACCCGCGAGCCCGAGCCCAGCCGCGACAGCACGGTCAGCAGCACGCCCCGCTCCAGCGACTGCGCCTCGTCGACGATCACGAACGAGTCGTGCAGCGAGCGGCCGCGGATGTGCGTCAGGGGCAGCACCTCGATGAGGTCGCGCGAGGCGATCTCCTCCAGCACGTCCTTCGACACCAGCGCGCCGAGGGTGTCGTAGACCGCCTGCGCCCAGGGCGACATCTTCTCGCCCTCGCTGCCGGGCAGGTACCCGAGCTCCTGCCCGCCGACGGCGTACAGCGGCCGGAAGACGACGACCTTCGCGTGCGCCCGCCGCTCCATCACCGACTCCAGGCCCGCGCACAGCGCCAGCGCCGACTTCCCGGTGCCGGCCCGCCCGCCGAGCGAGACGATGCCGATCTCCGGGTCGAGCAGCAGGTCGAGGGCGATCCGCTGCTCGGCCGAGCGCCCGTGCAGCCCGAACGCCTCGCGGTCGCCGCGGACCAGCCGCACCTGCTTGTCCGGCATGACCCGGCCCAGCGCCGACCCGCGCGAGGACAGCAGCACCAGCCCGGTGTGCGCGGGCAGCTCCGCCGCGGCCGGCAGGTAGGCCTCCCCGCCGCCGTAGAGGTCGTCGAGCTCGGCGTCCTCGACCGACACCTCGGCCATCCCGGTCCAGCCGGCGTCGACGGCGTCGTGCACCCGGTACTCGTCGGTCTCCAGGCCGACGGCGGCCGCCTTGACCCGCAGCGGCACGTCCTTCGTGACCAGGCAGACGTCGCGGCGCTCGGCGCGCAGGTTGAGCGCCACGACCATGATCCGGCTGTCGTTGCTGTCGGCGCGGAAGCCGGCCGGCAGGACCGACGGGTCGCTGTGGTTGAGCTCCACGTGCAGGGTGCCGCCGTCCTCGCCGATCGGCACCGGCGCGTCGAGCCGGCCGTGCGTCACCCGCAGCTCGTCGAGGATGCGCAGCGCCTGCCGCGCGAACCAGCCCAGCTCCGGGTGGTGCCGCTTGTCCTCGAGCTCCCCGATCACCACGAGCGGGAGCACCACGTCGGCGCCCCCGAAGCGCAGCAGCGCACCCGGGTCGGACAGCAGGACGGAGGTGTCGAGGACGTACGTACGACGAGCGGTCACGAGGCAGCTCCCGTGGGGCGCGGCGCGGCGCGCCCCGGCTCGAGGGGTACCGGGGCCCCGGCACAGGGGCCGGGCACCGGCCCCCTGGTCGACGGTGTCGTCAGCACCAACCGGGCCTCCCGTGGACGGCGGGGCGGGCCCGTCGTCCACCCCGGACGCTAGAGCCGGGAAGTGACAGGAGCATGACGACGAGGGGGCGTGTCCCCCCTCCGGGGCACACGACCGCCCCACCCGTCCCACGGGACGGGGTCACCCGCGCCGGCCGCGCCCCGGGACGTCGGGCGGCCACCGCTGCTGCCAGGAGGCCGGCATCTCGCGGGTCGGCGGCACGTCGGGGTACGGCGGCACGTCGTCCCGGGGCGGCCAGCCGTCGAGCCGGTCGGGCGGCTCCGGACGGCGGTCGCGACGGCTGGGCGACCGGTCCCGGGCCAGGCCCCGGCGCGGCCGCAGCGCGACCAGCGCCCAGAGCACGGGCACCAGCAGCACCGGCCACTGCAGCGACAGGTCGCCGATCCGCAGCAGCCCGGCCAGCAGCAGGGCGAACAGCCAGCCCGCCGTCCACAGCCCCAGGGTGCGGGCCTCCTGCGGATCGCGGCGGGACACGGCTCAGGCGGCCGGCAGCTCGGCGGCGACGACGGCCGGGGTCAGCGGCTCGTCGAGCAACCGGACGAAGCGGTCGGCGACGTCCTGCCCGGCCGGGCGGGCGTCCAGCCAGCGGGCGAGCAGGTCGTAGCCCTCGACGTAGGTGGTGATGTAGGCGCGCCACAGCGGGTGGGTGAGGAAGCGCAGCTGCTGGCGGGCCCGCTCGGCGCTGACCAGGGACCAGCGCTGCAGGTAGGCGGCCACCTCGTCGGGGTCGGCGCCGCGGTCGTGCAGCAGGACGGCGGCGTCCTGGCGCACCCGGTTCAGCGGCGCGGCGGCCGCGGCGATCCGCTCGGCGAGTTGGCCGTCGAAGCGCAGCCCGAGGTCACCGAGCACCTCGGCGGCCCACGGCCCCCAGCCGGGTCCGACCGCGGCGTCGACGCCCAGGTCGGCCAGCCCCTCGGCCATCAGGCACTCGGGGGTGTTGACGAGGAAGACGGTGTGCTCCAGGTGCCCGGCCCGCTCGACCAGCCCGCGCTCCTTGCGGCAGTGCTCGGTGTGGTGGCCCGGGTAGGACTCGTGCGCGACCAGGTGGGCGAGCTGGCTGAGCCGGTGCGGCAGGTCGGCGTTGATCGCGACCCGCGAGCGGTAGTCGCCCTCGTAGTAGTTGAAGCCCGACCACGGCTTGTCGGTGACCACCTCGTAGCGCACCGTCTCGACCTCGGGCAGGCCGTAGCGGCCGCGGACCCGGTCGCGCAGGGCGCTGGACAGCGTGTCCACCGCCTCGTCGAGCCGCTGCGGCGGGCACTCCTCGCGACGGCGGTGCGCGGCGTACCGCTGGGCCAGCGTCCCCTCGCCGGGCAGCAGCGTGTCGAGCTCGGCGTGCGCGGCGGCGTAGGCGGCCGGGTCGCCGAGGGTGAGATCGACCTGGAAGTAGCTGCGCACCTCGTCGAGGAAGCCGACCTGCTCGCCGCTCATCTTCCGTGCGCTGCACTCCAGGCCGGTGAGCTGGCCGCGGAGGAAGTCGGCCCGGTCGTCCGGGAGCCCCGCCACGTCGAGCTCGCGCAGCAGCGCCCGGGCCCGGTCGCGCAGACCCTGCGGCGTGGGCGCCGGCTCGTCCTCGACCTGCGCGCGGATCCGCGGGTCACCGGTGTAGGCGTCGACGAAGCCGGACTCCAGGCGGTCGAAGCGCAGCCCCAGCCGGACGTACTCGAGGGGGACGTCGACCGCGCCGGCTGCCATGGCGGCCAGTCTCTCAGCCGCCGAAGCGACGGTGCCGTGCGGCGTAGGCCCGCAGCGCGCGCAGGAAGTCGACCCGGCGGAAGTCGGGCCAGTAGACGTCGGTGAAGTAGAACTCCGAGTGCGCCGTCTGCCAGAGCAGGAAGCCCGAGAGCCGCTGCTCGCCGCTGGTGCGGATGACGAGGTCGGGGTCGGGCTGGCCGCGGGTGTACAGGTGCTCGGCGATGTGCTCGACGTCGAGGACGCCGATCAGCTCGTCGAGCGTCGTCCCCCGGCTGGCGTGCTCGGTCAGCAGCGACCGGACGGCATCGGCGATCTCCCGCCGTCCGCCGTAGCCCACGGCGAGGTTGACCGTGGCACCCGGCCGGTCGCGGGTGGTCTCCTCGGCCTCCTTGAGCACGGTGACCGTCTCGGCCGGCAGCAGCCCCAGCGCGCCGACCGGGTGCAGCTGCCAGCGGCGGTCGGGGGCGGAGAGGTCCTCCACGACGCCCTCGATGATCCGCAGCAGCGGGGTCAGCTCGGGCTCGGGCCGCGACAGGTTGTCGGTCGAGAGCAGGAAGAGCGTGACCACCTCGACGCCGGCCTCGTCGCACCAGCCGAGGAAGGAGGCGATCCGGTCGGCGCCGCGGCGGTGCCCGGCGTTGGGGTCGAGCAGGCCGGTGGCCCGGGCCCAGCGCCGGTTGCCGTCGATGATCGCGCCCACGTGGCGGGGGACGTCGGCGCCGACCAGCTGCCGCGCCAGCCGACGTTCGTAGAGCTGGGTCAGGACGTCGCGGACCCACTGACGCGTCCCCACGGGGCACACAGTAGGCCCCGGGACGTTCACGTTCCGCAGCCGTCCCGGCGCGGCGCGCTGCGGACGTGGGAGCTGCCGGGGACCTCACAGGTCGCCAGCAGTGCACCGGCACCTGCGGCTCCGTAACCTCGGTCCATGAGTTCTGCTGCCCCCGACGACCGCGAGCCGGTCCGGGTGCAGGCCGACGACGGGGCCGAGCTCGAGGCCGCGCGCGGGCCTGCCGTCGCCACGGTCCTCGAGGCGGGCCAGCAGGTCGAGCGGACCTGGACCGCCGAGGACTTCGCCGACTCCGACTGGGAGCACCCCGACACCCGCCCGCGGATGCGGGGGTGGCTGCACCTGTTCACGTTCTTCGGCGCGATCGTCGCCGGCGCCGTCCTAATCCCGCTGGCCTCCGTGCTCGGCGCCCGGTCCGGGTTCTCCGTCGCCGTCTACTGCGCCACGATCTGCGGGCTGTTCGGGATCAGCGCCCTGTACCACCGCCGCCGCTGGTCACCACGCGGCTGGAAGATCATGAAGCGGCTCGACCACTCGATGATCTTCCTGTTCATCGCGGGCACGTACACGCCGTTCGCCCTGCTCGCCGTCGAACAACCGACCGGCTACTGGGTCCTCGGCGGGGTCTGGGCGGGCGCGCTGGCAGGGGTCTGCCTCAAGCTCAGCTGGCCGACGGCGCCGCGCTGGGTCGGCGTCCCGCTCTACGTCGGGCTGGGCTGGGTGGCGGTCTTCATCCTCACCGACATCCTGCACATCGCCGGGATGGCCTCCCTGGTGCTGCTGGCGGTCGGCGGCGTCCTCTACACCCTCGGCGGCATCGCGTACGCGCTGAAGAAGCCCAACCCCGTCCCCGGCGTCTTCGGCTACCACGAGGTCTTCCACGCGATGACCGTCGTGGCCGCCATCTGCCACTACATCGCCGTCTACTTCGCGATGTACAACTCGCCGTTCCTCTGAGAAGGACCCCCTCCTCCCCGCCCTCGCCAGCTCGGGGCGGTGCCCTGGAGGGGGCCGGCTCAGGCGAAGGGTGGGCGGTCGTCGAACCTGGTCGACAGCCTCCCGGCGGTGCGCCAGGTGCGGGCGACGAGGTCGCGGTCCTCGTCGGTGACCAGGTTGCCCATCACCCGCAGGGCCACGGTCATCAGCGCGTGCGAGCGCATGCCGACCGGGCCGGCCGCCGGCAGGAAGCGCGGGACGGTGAGCAGCCCGGCCAGCCGGCGGGCGATGGAGAAGGCCTCGCCGTAGTGCCGGCGCAGCGTGGCCGGCCAGGCGGCGCTCCAGTCGTCGTCGCCGAAGAGCTCCCCCACGGTGCGGCCGGTCTCCAGGCCGTAGTCGATGCCCTCGCCGTTGAGCGGGTTGACGCAGCCGGCCGCGTCGCCGACCAGCGCCCAGTTCCGCCCGGCCACGCCGGAGACCGCCCCGCCCATCGGCAGCAGCGCCGACGCCGGCGCCTCCACCGGCCCGGACAGCCGCCAGTCCTCGCGACGGGCGTCGGCGTAGACCTCGATCAACGCCTTGAGCTGCACCCCGGCCGGACGGCGGGCGGTGGCCAGCGTGCCGACGCCGATGTTCACCTGCCCGGACTCCGCGCCCAGGGGGAACACCCAGCCGTACCCGGACAGCAGCTCGCCCTCGGCGCCGCGCAGCTCCAGGTGCGAGGAGATCCACTCGTCGTCGGCCCGCCCGGAGCGCACGTAGCCGCGGGCGGCGACGCCGTAGGCGGTCTCGCGGTGCCACTCGCGGCCGAGCACCCGGCCCAGGGACGAGCGGACGCCGTCGGCCACGACCAGCCGCCGGCAGCCGACGGTGACCGTCTCGTCGTCCGCGGTCTCGAACACCACGCCGGTCACCCGGTCGCCGTCGCGCTCGACGTCGACGGCTCGGGCCCCGTCCAGCGGGACGGCGCCGTCGGTCAGCGCCACGTCGCGGATCCGGGCGTCGAGCTCGGTGCGCGGCACGGCGCTGCCGTGGTCGGGGAACTCCCCACCGGGCCAGGGCAGCTCCCACGTCCGGCCGAAGCCGGCCGCGCGCAGGCCGCGGTTGCGGGCCCGCGCACGCGCCCAGTCCCCGAGGTCGAGCCGGTCGAGCTCGGCGATCGCGCGGGGGGTCAGCCCGTCGCCGCACGCCTTGTCGCGGGGGAAGACGGCGGCGTCGGCGAGCAGCACGTCGTGCCCCGCGCGCGCTGCCCAGGCGGCCGCGGCGGACCCGGCCGGACCGGCTCCCACCACCAGCACGTCGGTCGCGGCGGGGACGGTGGGAGCAGGGGGCACGACCCCAGTGTCCCCGACCTGCGACGGGTGGGCGGCCACCCCTCAGGGACCCGTGCCGAGCTCGCGAGGCGCGGGGGGAAGGGTGGTCCTTCCTCAGCCGAACAGGGGGAACCGGGCGGCGGCCTCGCCGAGTCCGACCCGGTCGGCGTCGCTCAGCGGCTCCCGGCCGGTGCCGCGCCGGGCGGCGGCCGCGTCGTCCCACCCGGCCGGCAGCGGGCCGCCGTGCAGGCCCTCGAGCACCCGCCGGACCTCGGCCAGCGCCTCGGCCGGCGGGCCGGGTCGGTCCAGGTGCGCCACCAGGTCGAGGTGGTGGACGGCGGCCTCGACGGCCAGCGTGGACAGCACGTCCCCGGCGCGCAGGACGTGCCCCTGGGTGCCGACCAGCTCGCCGGGCCCCACCCGCCCGGCGGCGACGCCCACCGCCGCCACGAGCTCGGCGTACACGGCGGCCAGCTCGGGGAACCCGCCGGCGACGCTGGCCCGCACCCGGGTGCGCCAGGCGACGTCGGCGTCCTGGTCGGCGGTCGGCTGCCAGGACCGCCAGTATGCGACGGCGTCGCTGGTGGCCGGACCGCCCGCCGGGGTGGCCAGCGCGACCAGACCCCGGCGGGCGTCGTCGACCAGGTGCAGCGTCAGGTCGAGGACCGCCCAGCCGGCGCAGCCGCTGGGCTGCCAGCCCTCCTCCGGCGCGAGGTCGGAGACGACGGCGGACAGCGCGCCGTAGGTGGCGCGCAGCAGCGACGAGCTCACCCGGGCAGCCTCGCAGAGGATCAGTCGAGGTGCGGGCCGCGCGCCCGGACCTCCTCCACCGACGACATCGCGTCGCGCAGCTCGGTCAGCCAGGCGTCGGCGTGCTGCCCGACCAGCCGGACCGCCCAGACCAGGGCCTCGGAACGGGAGCGGGCCACCCCGGCGTCGACCAGCGTGTCGAGCACCAGCCGCTCGGCCTGGCGCAGGCGCGTCATCACGGGCACCGAGGCGTTGGTGAACACCTCGCGCACGTCGCCGCACGCGGCGCCCCAGGCCACCGAGCGGCCGTAGCGCTCCTGGGCGGCGTCGGCGATCGCCATCCGCTGCTGGCGGGTCTCCTCGCGGAAGCGGGCGATCCGCCCGGCCCGCGCGGCGGCCGGGTCGCCCTCGCCGGCGTCGGGCTCGGCCAGCGGGCCGACCACGGTGATCTCGTCGCGGTCGACCACCAGGTCGACCGGGCCGGTGAACCACCCGTCGGGCAGCCGGCCGGCGAACCAGCCGGCCACCTCGGCGCGGTCGACGGGCGGGGGTGCGTCCGAGCCGCGCGATCCCCTGCCGCGGCCTCCGGGGCCGCGTCCGCGGAAGCCGGGGGCGCCCATGCGGGCGAAGGGTGAGTCGGCGAATCGGGAGTGGTGTCCGTGCACGGCGGCCTCCTCGGGCAGCGCAGTTGATTACACGCTTACACGGTAGCGCCGGGGTGTGGTCTCAGGAAGGCGTCAGGGCTGCGCCCAGAGCGGACACGTCGGTCACCGGCGCCGCGCAGACGAACCCGCGGCAGACGTAGGCGGCCGGGCGACCGTCGACCGCCGGCCGGCCGGCCAGCAGCGGCACCCCCGGGGCGTCCGGCTCCCCCACGACCACGACGGCGCCCGGGTTGGTCGACGCCCGCGCAGCCGCGGCCAGGGCGTCGCGGCCGGGCCCGGACGGCCCGCTGACGGCGACCTCCAGCGGCCCGGCCAGCAGCGCCTCGGCCACCGCCGCGGCCCACCCGGCCGCGCGCGGCGCCCGGCGGACCAGCCGGCCGAGGGAGCCGACCGCCGCCTCCCCCAGCTCCCGGTGCCGCCGGGAACCGGCCAGGGCCGAGAAGGTGACGGCCGCCCCGGCGGCCGCGGCGATCCCGGCCGGCGTCGGTCCGTCGGCCGGGTCGAACGGCCGGGAGACCAGCGCCTCGGCGTCGGCCGCGGTGTCGTGCCAGCCGTCGGCGTCCACGAACTGCTCGGCGACGACGTCGAGCAGGTCACCGGCGAACTCCAGCCACCGGCCCTCGCCGGTGGCCTGGTGCAGGGCGAGCAGGCCCTCGGCGAGGTCGCCGTGGTCCTCGAGGACGCCGGCCGGCGCCCCGGCGACACCGTGCCGGGAGGCCCGCCGCAGCCGGCCGTCGACCCAGTGCACGTCCGCGACCAGCGCGGCCGCCCGGCGGGCCGCCTCCACCGAGGCCGGGGACCCGGTGAGGACGCCGTGCTCGGCGAGCGCGGCGATCGCCAGGCCGTTCCAGGCGGTGACCACCTTGTCGTCGCGGGCCGGTTGCGGCCGCCGCGCCCGGGCGGCCAGCAGCCGCTCGCGCACCGCGGCCAACCGGGCGTCGTCGTCGGGGTCGTGGAGCAGCTGCAGGGTGGAGCTGCCGTGCTCGAAGGTGCCGGCGTCGGTCACCCCGAACACCTGCGCGGCCCACCGTCCGTCGTCCTCGCCGAGCGCCTCGACGAGCTGGTCCGGCGTCCACGCGTAGGTGAGCCCCTCGACGCCCTCGGTGTCGGCGTCGAGCGCGGAGGCGAAGCCACCCTCGGGCGTGTCGAGGTCGCGGACGAGGAAGGCCGCCGTCGCGTCGGCCACGCGGCGGGCCCAGGGCTCGCCGGTGGCCCGCCACAGGTGCAGGTAGGCGCGCAGGAGCAGGGCGTTGTCGTAGAGCATCTTCTCGAAGTGCGGCACGACCCACCGCTCGTCGACGGAGTAGCGGGCGAAGCCGCCGGCCAGCTGGTCGCAGATGCCGCCGCGGGCCATCGCCTCGAGCGTGCGGCGGGCCATCTCCAACGGAAGGGCTCCGCCGGTGCGGGCGTGCGCCCGCAGGAGGAACTCCAGCAGCATCGACGGCGGGAACTTCGGCGCGCCGCCGAAGCCGCCGTACCGGCCGTCGTACTCCCCGGCCAGCGCCGCCACGGCGGCGTCGAGGTCGGCCGCGGCCACCGGGCCGGGCGAGCCGAGGTCGAGACGGCGGGAGATGCCCTCGGCGATGCGGGTGCCGGCCGCCTCGAGCTCGTCGCGGCGCTGCGTCCACGCCTCGGTGACCGCGGTGAGGAGCTGCCGGAACGACGGCACGCCGTGCGCGGGCCGCGGCGGGAAGTAGGTGCCGCAGTAGAACGGGCGCCCGTCGGGGGTGGTGAACACCGTCATCGGCCAGCCGCCGGAGCCGGTGAGGGCCTGGGTGGCGGTCATGTAGACGCCGTCGACGTCCGGCCGCTCCTCGCGGTCGACCTTCACGCAGACGAAGCCGGCGTTCATCTGCGCCGCCGTCGCCTCGTCCTCGAACGACTCGTGCGCCATGACGTGGCACCAGTGACAGGCCGCGTAGCCGACCGAGACCAGCACCGGGACGTCGCGCTCCCGCGCCTCGGCGAAGGCGTCCGGACCCCACTCGCGCCAGTCGACGGGGTTGTCCGCGTGCTGCAGCAGGTACGGGCTCGTGGCGTCCGCGAGACGGTTCGGCACGGACCCGACCTACCCCGGCCCGGTGGTGCCCACCCAGCCCGGGCCCGGGCGGTCACCGCCCGTGAGCCGGGGACAACCGGGACGACACCTGCCATCCCGTGTCGCACCCTCACGCCTTGTACTCAACAGATCCTGCCAAGGAATCCTATGACGGATCGACAGGTACCGGCAACTCCGGCCATGGCGCTCGTCGGCGTGTCGGCGCACTCTTCCCACGTCCGCACGTCCCCACCACCGATGCTGGAGGATCCCGTGGTCCCCGCCCGCACCTGCGCCGCCGTCGTCCTCGCCGCCACCGCGGCCGCCGTCTCCGTCGCGGCCGCCCCGGCCACCGCCGCTCCGTCCTGCGGGGTCGTCTGGGGCTCGACCGCCGAGACGGCCGCCGGCTCCGCCGGCGGCACGCTCGACGACGTCCGCACCGGCCGGCACGCCTGCTACGACCGGCTGGTCCTCGACCTCGGCGCGGTCGACGCCGGTGACGTGGGCCACGACGTCCGCTACGTGCCCGTGGTCCGGCAGGACGGCTCCGGCACCGCCGTCCCGCTGCGCGGCAGCGCCGACCTGCAGGTCGTCGTGCACGCGCCCGCGCACGACGCCGCCGGCCGGGCCACCTACGACCCGGCGGACGACGCCGAGGCCGCGGACGTCAGCGGCTACAGCACCTTCCGCCAGGTCGCGTGGGCGAACTCGTTCGAGGGCCGGAGCACCGTGGGGCTCGGCGTCCGCGCCCGGCTGCCCTTCCGGGTCGTCGTCCTGGACGGCCCCGGCGACGGCTCCCGCCTCGTGGTCGACGTCGCGCACACCTGGTGACCGCGTGGGCGCGACCGCCGGGTCAGCCGGCCGCGGGCAGCGCGACAGCGCCGCCGCCGACCCGGATGCCGCTGCCCGGGTCCGGCGGCACCTCGACGGTGAGGACGCTGGGCCGGCCCATGTCCTCGCCCTGCAGCACGGTGAGCACGGCCGGCAGGCCGACGTGAGCGCCCTCGCGCAGGTAGCCGCCCAGCGCGGCGGCGGCCGCTCCCGTGGCGGGGTCCTCCACCACGCCGCCCGGGGGGAACGGGTTGCGCGCGGCGAACGTGGTGGCGTCCTGCCGCCACACCAGGTCGACCGTCGTCCAGCCGCGCCGCGCCATGAGGTCGGCCAGGGCCGGCCGGTCGTAGTCCAGGTCGCGCAGCCGCGCCCGGGTGCGCGCGGCGAGGACCGGGTGCCAGGCACCCGCGTAGGCGACCCGCGGCGGCAGGGCGGGGTCGAGGTCGTCGGCCGACCAGCGCAGCGCGGACAGCAGCTCGCGCCGGTCGGCGTCCTCCAGCGGCACCGTCCTCGGCGGCACGCTGGTCAGGGTGGCGCGCCAGGCACCGTCGTCGCCGCGGTGCGTGACCACCTCGACCGGACCCGCGGCGGTGGCCAGCAGCAGGCGCCCGCCGCCGGAGCGCTCGGCGGTGGCCACCGCGGCGGCGATGGTCGCGTGGCCGCAGAAGCTGACCTCGGCGCGCGGGCTGAAGTAGCGGACGCCGACGGGGTCCGGGCCCGGCAGGAGGAAGGCCGTCTCGGAGTAGCCCACGTCGGCGGCGGTGGCCAGCATCTGCTCGTCGGTCATGCCGGTCGCGTCCAGGACGACGCCGGCCGGGTTCCCGCCGCCGGGGTCGGTGCTGAAGGCGGTGTAGCGCAGGACCTCCCCGGGCGCCGGTGCCGGCCGCTCCCCGGCGTCGGGCAGCAAGCCGCGGACGGCGGCCCCGGCGTCGTCCCTGTCGTCGGTGGTCGGGGGCACGGCTCCTCCTCGAACCGGGTCGACCGGCTCAGAACTTGGCCGCCACGTCCCGGGCGGCCGCGTGGGCGCGCCGACGGTCGCCGTCGGCGTCGGCGGTGACCAGCCCGGGGCGCAGGTGGACCTCCTGCACGTCGGACACCCCCGCCCAGGCCAGCCAGTCGCGCAGGTAGGGCGCCTGGAAGTCCGAGCCGAAGGACGGCGGGCGACCGGGACCGTACACCGCGCTGGTCAGCAGCAGGACGGCCTTCTTCCCCTGCAGCAGCCCCGTGTAGCCGGCCTCCGGGTCGAAGCCGAAGAGCATGCCGGGCTGGCTGACCACGTCGATGAACTGCTTGAGGACGTAGGGGATGCCGGCGTTCCACATCGGGACGCTGAACAGGTAGCGGTCGGCGGCGTCGAAGCGTGCGAAGGTCGCCACCGTCCGCGCCCACGCCTCGCCCTCGGCCCCCTCGGGCACCCCGCCGGCGAAGACGGTCATCTTGGCCGCGGCGGCGGTCGGCCCGAACTCGGGCAGGCTGCCGTCCCACAGGTCGAGGGTGTCGACCTCGTCGAGGGGGTTGAGCTCACGCCAGGTGTCCAGGAACGTCGCCGCCAGGGCCAGTGACTCGGAGCGGGCGCCGCGCGGCGAGGCGGACACGTGCAGCAGTCGGGACATCGGGACTCCTCCGTTCGGCCGCGGCCCTCCGCCGCGTCGGGTCCCGACCGTGCCCCCGCGCCCTGTCACGCCGCTGTCACGGCCGCGTCAGGACGCGGCCGGCGGTCCTCCACGACACCGGGCGGTAGCTTGCCCTCGTCGCGGTCGCCGACGTCGCACGGGAGCCGGCCGGTGGAACTGCTGGTGCTGGGCCCGCTGGAGCTCCGGCGGGAGGGCCGGCCGGTGACGGTCCGGCGCGGCCGCCCCCGCCGGCTCCTGCTGTCCCTGCTGCTGCACCGGGGCGACCCGGTGGCGCCGGGGACCCTGATCGACCGCCTGTGGGGCGACGACCTCCCGGTCGACCCGGTCAACGCCCTGCAGGTCCTCGTCTCCTACCTCCGCCGGACCCTGGCCGGCACGCGGCTGCGGATCGAGCACACCGCGGCCGGCTACCGGCTGGCCGTCGACCCGGACGCCGTCGACCTCCTCCGCGTCGAACGGCTGGTCGCGGCCGGCCGGGCGCCGGGTGCGACGCCCGCCGAGCGCCTGCGGGCGGCCACCGAGGCGCTCGCCCTGTGGCGCGGGCCGGCGCTGGCCGAGGTGGCCGAGGACGACTTCGCGCAGGGCGAGGTCGCCCGGGTGGAGGAGCTCCGGTTGCAGGCGCACGAGGCGCGGGCCGAGGCGCTGCTGGCCCTGGGGCGGTCCGACGACGTCCTCCCCGACCTCGGCCGGCTGGTCCGCGAGCACCCCTACCGCGAGCGCTTCTCCGGGCAGCTGGCGCTCGCGCTCTACCGCGCCGGCCGGCAGGCCGACGCGCTCGCCGTCCTCGACGCCGCCCGCACGCGGCTGGTCGGCGAGCTCGGGCTCGACCCGGGGCCGCAGCTGCAGGAGCTCGCGCGGCAGGTGCTCCGCCAGGACCCCGCGCTC
>NZ_JBFNXQ010000110.1:0-16447 GCF_041018925.1 Geodermatophilus maliterrae | reverse complement strand
GCGAGCAGGCCGAGGGCACCGAGCAGCAGCCGGGCGCCGAGGTCACCGGTCACGACGGCGACCACCGCGAGGACGACGAGCAGGACGCCGAGCAGCGCCCGGACCGGCCACGCCCGCCGCGCCGTCTCCTGCGCGCTGCGCGAGCCGGCCGTCGTCCGTCGTGCCGTTCGTGCCGTCGTCCCGTCCACCACGTGCCCAGTGTCCCGCACGCCCGCCACCCGCCCCGCGCCGCACCCGGCGGGGCGGCCGTGCGCGTGCGACGCTCCCGTTCCGCGCCGTGCGGCGCACGGGGGGAGCGGGACGGCGTGGGGACGACGGGACACCGGTGACCCAGCGGGCCGCCCGCAGCCCGGTACTGCGGCACACGGCCCGGGCCGGCCTGCTCGGCTACGCGCTCATCCACCTGCTGGTCGCCTGGGTGGCGCTGCAGCTGGCGTGGGGACCGGGCCGCGCGCGCACCGCGGGTCGCTCCGCCGACCCCGCCGGGGCGCTGGACGTGCTGGCCGGGTCCCCGTTCGGTGACGGCCTGCTGTGGGTCCTCGCCGCGGCGCTGGCCGGCCTGTGCGCCTGGCAGGCGGTCGAGGTGCTGCGCCACCACCGCCGGGTCCCCGGTCCCGGCCCCGAACGGCGCCAGGCGCTGGTGCAGGTGGTCAAGACCGTGGGCACCGCGGTCGTCCACGGCTTCCTCGCCGTCTGCGCGGCCCGGGCGGCGCTGGGCCTCCGGGCCGGGCGCGAGGAGGAGCGGGAGACCGTGCGCGGCGTCCTGTCCTGGCCCGGCGGGCAGCTGCTCGTGGTCGCCGTCGCCCTGGTCGTGGTGGGGATCGGCGCCCACCACGTGCGCAAGGGCTGGCGGTCGGACTCCCTCGGCGAGATCGACCTGTCCTCGGTGTCCCCGGCGCTGCGCACGGTCACCGCGCGGCTCGGGCATGCCGGTTTCGTCCTCAAGGGCGTGGCGCCGGTGCTCGTGGGGAGCGTGGTCGGCTGCTCGGCGGCCACCTTCTCGGTGTACCTGCTGGCACGGGCGCGGCACCCCGTCGGCTGACCGCGCCGCACGACCCGGCGGACAGGAGCCGGTTGTGCCACGCTGATCCGTCACACGGGAACGCCGAGAGGAGACCGACCATGGGCGGGCAGCACACGACGACGGGTGCCGCCGGCCGGGCGGGGAACAGCGACGCCCTGGAGCACCTGGCGCGGGTGGGGCTGATCGCCTACGGCATGGTGCACGTGCTCGTGGCCTGGCTGGCGCTGCAGCTCGCCTGGAGCGGCGGCGGGCAGTCGGCCGACCAGTCGGGCGCGCTGGCCACGCTGGCCGCCTCACCGGTGGGCAAGCCGCTGCTGTGGGTCCTGGCCATCGGCCTCGTCGCGCTGGCGCTCTGGCAGGCCGCCGAGGTGCTGCGCTGGCGGTCGGGCTGGTCGGCGTCCGGCGACGTCCGGAAGCGGGCCGTCACCAAGACGGTGAAGGCGGTGGCCAAGACCGTCGTCTACGCGGCGCTGGCGGTCCTGGCGTTCCGCTTCGCCGCCGGCGGCGGGCAGTCCAGTTCCGGTCAGCAGCAGCAGGCCACGGCCGGTGTCTTCGGCTGGCCCGGCGGGCGCTGGCTCATCGGACTGGCGGGCCTCGTCGTCATCGGGATCTGCGTCCACCACGTCGCCAAGGGCGTGAAGAAGAGCTTCCTCGAGGAGATCGACCTGGCCGCGGCTCCCCCGGGCGCCGAGCGCGTGGTCACCCGGCTCGGCCAGGTCGGCTACCCGGCCAAGGGCATCTCGCTCGGCGTCGTCGGGGCGCTGCTCGTGTACGCGGCGGTGACCTTCGACCCCGCGCAGTCCTCGGGACTCGACGGGGCGCTGCGGACCATCCTCGACGCACCGTTCGGCCGTGTCCTGCTCACGCTCGTCGCGCTGGGCATCGCCGCCTTCGGCGCGTTCTGCTTCGTCCGGGCGCGCTACCCCGAGCGCACCTGATGGAGGACCCCCTCCTCCCCACCCCTCGCACGCTCGGGGCGGGCCCCGGGAGGGGGCCACGGGCCGTGCTGGACCGGGTGCACCGGGCGGTGGAAGCCGCCCGGGAGGTCACCGACCACCCGGTGCTGGCCGCCGCGGCGCGCGTCGGGCTGGTGGCCTACGGCGTCGTCCACCTGCTCATCGGCTGGCTGACCTGGCAGGTGGCCCGCGGCGCGGGGAGCACCGACGCCGACCAGACCGGCGCGCTGCAGACGGTGGCCGCCACCCCCGGCGGGTCGGTGCTGCTGTGGGCCATCGGCCTGGGCCTGCTGGCGCTGGCGATGTGGCAGGGGGGCGAGGTGCTGCTGTGGTGGCTCGGGCTGCTCGACCGCGAACACCGGACCCGGACGGCGGTCGTCTGCGCCAAGTGCCTGGCCAAGGCGGCCGTCTACGCCGTCCTCGCGGTCACCGCGCTGCTGTTCGCCGTGGGCGCCGAGTACGAGGCCGACGAGCGGCTGCGCGAGCTGACCGGCGAGACCCTCGAGGTGCCGGGTGGCGCGGTCGCGGTGGCGGCCGGCGCGGTCGGCGTCGTCGCGCTCGGTGCCTACTCGCTGCTGCGTGGGGTCACCGGCGGCTTCATGCGCGACATCGACCTGCCCGCCGCGCCCGACCGCTGGGAGCCGGTCATCGAGGTGATCGGGCGGGTCGGCTACGCGGCCAAGGGCGTGGCGTTCGGCGTCGTCGGCGTCCTGCTGTTCCGCGCGGCGACGACGGCCGACGTCAGCACCGCCACGGGCCTGGACGGCGCGATGACCGCCATCGGGCGCACCGGCGCCGGCCCGGTCCTGCTCACCGTCGTCGCGGCGGGGTTCGCCGCGTTCGGCGTCTACGCGCTGGCCCGCGCCCGCTACCCCGACCGCGACCCGTCGTCCTGAGCGGCCCCTGCAGGGTCCCGCCGCGAGCGTGCGAGCGCTGGGGGCAGGAGGGTCCGTCAGGTGCGGGGGCCGCCGGCCACGTAGACGACCTGGCCGGAGACGAAGCCGGCGCCCTCGCTGACGAAGAAGGACACCGTGTGCGCGATGTCCTCGGGCACCCCGGCCCGGGCCACCGGGATGGCCGCGGCGCGCTCGGCCACGTACTCCTGCCAGTCGCGACCGATCCGCTCGGCGGTCGCCTTGGTCATCTCCGTCTGGATGAAGCCGGGGGCGACGGCGTTGGCGGTGACGCCGAACTTGCCCAGCTCGACGGCCAGGGTCTTGGTGAAGCCCTGCAGACCGGCCTTGGCGGTGGCGTAGTTGGCCTGGCCGCGGTTGCCCAGCGCCGAGGTGCTCGACAGGTTGACCACGCGGCCCCACGTGGCGTCGACCATGTACTTCTGGCAGGCGCGGGTCATGAGGAACGAGCCGCGCAGGTGGACGTGCATGACCAGGTCCCAGTCGGCGTCGGTCATCTTGAACAGCATGTTGTCGCGGGTGACGCCCGCGTTGTTCACCAGCACGACCGGTGGGCCGAGCTCGGCGGCGACCCGGTCGACGGCGGCCTGCACCTGCTCGGCGTCGCCGACGTCGGCCCCCACGCCCAGCGCACGCCCTCCGGCGGCCTGGATGGCCTGCACCGTGCCGGCGGTGGAGGACTCGTCGAGGTCGATCACCGCGACGGCGAGACCGTCGGCGGCCAGGCGCAGCGCGGTGGCCGCGCCGATGCCGCGGGCGGCGCCGGTGACGATCGCGACGCGGGCGGGGGTCTCGCTCATGGGCGTACTCCTCGGGCTCGGGGGCTGCCGGCCGATCATGCCGGGCAGCCCCCGTCCCCGCCGGGCGTGCGAGGTGCGAGGGGAAGGGTGACCCTCGTTCAGACCCGCTCGAACAGCGCGGCCAGGCCCTGCCCGCCGCCGATGCACATGGTCTCCAGGCCGTAGCGGGCCTCGCGGCGGGCCATCTCCCGGGTGAGCGTGGCGAGGATGCGCCCGCCGGTGGCACCGACCGGGTGGCCGAGGGAGATGCCCGAGCCGTTGACGTTCACCCGGTCGAAGTCGGTGGACCCGAAGCCCCACTCGCGGGTCACCGCCAGCACCTGGCTGGCGAAGGCCTCGTTGAGCTCGATCAGGTCGACGTCGGCGAGCTTGACGTCGGCCAGCTGCAGCGCCTTGGCGGTGGCCGGCACCGGCCCGATGCCCATGGTCTTCGGAGGCACGCCGGCCACGGCCCAGGAGACCAGCCGCACCAGCGGGCGCAGGCCGAGCTCGGCGGCCCTCTCCGGCGAGGTGACCACGCAGACCGCGGCGCCGTCGTTCTGGCCGCTGGCGTTGCCGGCGGTCACGGTGGCCTCGGGGTCGTCCCTGCCCATGATCGGGCGGAGCCTGGCGAGGGTCTCGACGCTGGAGTCGGGGCGGATGTGCTCGTCGCGGTCGACGACGGTGTCACCCTTGCGTCCCGTGATCGTCACCGGGACGATCTCGTCGGCGAAGCGGCCCTCCGCGGTGGCCGCGGCGGCGCGCTGGTGGCTGCGGACGGCGTACTCGTCCTGCTCCTCGCGGCCGATCGAGTACTCGCGGCGGAGGTTCTCGGCGGTCTCGAGCATCCCGCCGGGCACCGGGTGGTGCTGCCCGCCGGCGGTGACGCGGCCGCGGGCCAGGCCGTCGGCCAGCAGGACGCCGGGGCCGGCCTTGACGCCCCAGCGCATGGCGTGGGAGTAGAACGGCGCGTTGCTCATGGACTCCGCGCCACCGGCGAGGACCACCTCGGCGGCGCCGGTCTGCACCTGCATCGCGGCGTAGAGCACGGCCTGCAGGCCCGAGCCGCAGCGGCGGTCGACCTGGATGCCCGAGGCGGTGACCGGCAGGCCGGCGTCGAGGGCGGCGACCCGGCCGATCGCCGGTGCCTCCATCGTGGGGTAGCAGTGGCCGAGGACGACGTCGTCGACCGACTCCGGCGGCAGGCCGGTGCGCTCCATCAGCGCACGGACGACGGTGCTGGCCAGGTCCTGCACGGGCACGTCCCGCAACGAGCCCCCGAAGCCCCCGACCGGGGTCCGCAGCGGCTCACAGATGACCGCGTCACGCACGGCGTCCTCCTCCTCGACTCGGCCGGCACCGTCTCGTTCCGGCGCCGCCGAGTGTGCTCCCCCCGACCGGCGTCCGCGCAGCCGGATCGGGGAGGGAGGTCCTTCCTCAGGCGGCGCCGGCGCCGGGCTCGACCTGCTCGACGCCGAGGAGGTCCCACAGGCCGGTGACCTGCAGTGCCCGGGCCACGGCGCGGGTCCCGACCAGCACCCGCAGCCGGGTCCCCTGGCCCACGGCGGTCCGGTGCGCGATGGCCAGGGTCGACAGGCCGGCCGAGTCCAGGAAGGTGACCGCCTCGAGGTCCACCGTGATCCCCCGCGGCTCCTCCGCGAAGGCCGCGTCGAGGGCACGGCGCAGCAGCGGGGCGGTGGAGCAGTCGACCTCACCGGCCAGGACCAGGCGTGCGACGCCGTCGACGCTCGTGCTGTCGACGGTCAGCAGTTCGTCGGTGGGGCTCGGGGAGATGGCGGTCACGGTGCGCTCCTCGCGGAGAGCGGGCCCGTACGGAGAGGGCGGCGAGGAGCCGCACCACGGCGCGGAGTCCGGCGCTGGCATGCACGGCTGATGGTTGAACCGCACACCGGACGGTAGGCGCGGGGCCGTGGGGGCGCAAGGGTCCCGATCGGTCTCACATCTGGTGTCCAGCCTCGGTACACCCGCCGCTCAGCAGCACTGACGGGCCTGCCACCGGCCGGTGGCAGGCCCGGGGATACTGGTCGGCGTGAGCAAGTGGCGGCTGGTGCTGGCGGTCCTGATCTGGGCGACGGTCTCCGTCTTCGCGTTCGTCGCCGTGGGCAACGTCATCGTGGCCGGCGGCATGGTCGTCTTCGGCTTCGTGCTGCTCCTCGTCCTGGCCATGGCCGGCGACTGGGAGAGGCACCCCGACTACGAGGCGCGGGAGCTCGCCCGCGCCCGCCGGCGCGCGGTCAAGCGCCAGCGCACCGCCGGCGCCCGCGCCCGCGACCGGGAGCGCTGGGAGGCCCACCAGGCCAAGCAGGCGGAGAAGGCCGCCCGCACCCGGACGCCGGGGGACGACGGCCGGGGCTGACCCGGAAAAGCGGTCGACCGGCCGGGGACCGCCGTCCTACGGTTCCCCCATGCGCTCCTGAGCCCCTCACGACGACGCCTGCGTCCCCGCCGGGACGCCTGCGGGTCGAGCCCCGGCTCCCCGCTCCTCCGCCCCGTCCACCGGGCGCGCCCCTCCCTGGCTGCCGGCCGCCCGCGGCCGGTCCGACCTCCCTCCAGGAGGCCCCCGTGTCACGTCCCGTCCGTCCCCTCGGTGCCGCGGCGACCGCCGCCCGCGCCGCGCTCCCCCCGTCCGAGGCCGACGCCTTCGACCGGCTCGCCTCCGCCGTCCTCGCCTCCCCGGGCGCCCCGCTCGGGGCGGTGCTGCGGGCACAGCTGCCCGGGCCCACCGGCGTCCGCTGGTTGCGGACCGCCGGCCTGCCGCCCACCGCCCGGGCGTCGGCCCTCACCACCGAGCACTGGCTGTCGCTGTACGGGTGCTGGCAGAAGGACCCCTCTGCCCCCCACCGCTCGCACGCCCGCGGCGGGACCCTGCAGAGGGGCCGACGGCCTTCGGCGCACGGGCACGCACCCGGTGCCCTGGCCGCCCCCCGCTGGCAGTAGGAGGACGGGGGCCTTCCTCAGCCGACCGCGTCCTCCGCGGCGAGGTCGGCAGCCCGGTCGGGCTCGGCGAACGCCTCCGCCAGCGCCTGCCGCAGCGGCCAGGCCCCGGCCCGCCAGGCCAGTGCCCGGCCGAGGGCGCCCGGGGTGCCGTCCACGTGGTCGACGTCGACGTCCGGCCACCAGGGAACCGGCCGGCCGTCGACGAGCAGCGGCTCGTGGACGGCGACCCCGCCGGTCAGCTCCGCGACCCCGAGCCGGGCGGCGGCCAGCCCGGCCCCGGGCACGGCCGACCACGGCTGCCGCCGCGCCGGGGTGCTGGTCACGGTGCCCCGCACGCGCTCGCTGGCCAGGGGCAGGTCGAGCAGGTCGGCGACCGGTCCGGGCGCGCCGCCCGCGGGCACCAGGAGCGCGTCGACCAGCGGCTGCAGCCACGGGGCGTCGAGCACCAGCACCGGCTCGCGACCCGGGTCGGCCACCCGGTCGGGAGCCACCCGGACCCGCGCCGGCGGCTCGACGTCGACGTCGTCGAGGGCGACCGCCAGCCGGGCGTACACGGTGCGCAGCACCGGCGGCGGCACCGTGCGGGCGGGGTCGCCGAGCCGGTCGAGCAGATCCAGCGCGCCGTCGACGTCGGCCAGCACGTCGGCCACCGTGGCGGGGACGCGCAGCCGCTCGAGCACCTCCGGCGGCCCCTGCGCCTCGTCGTGGAGTCCCTGCAGCTCCCGGCTGCCGGGGGCGCGCAGCCGGTCGGGGCGCTGCCCGCCGAGGACCGGGTGCGTGGTCAGCCACCACCGCAGGTAGCCGGGCACCGCGACGCCGTCGAGGACGACGTCGGCCCACGCCTCCTCCCCGGCCGCGGCCAGCAGGGGCAGCGCGCCGGCCCAGTCGGCGACCAGCTCGAGGTCCCGGACGGCGGTCAGCGGCGGCCACGGGGGCGGCGGCGTCCCGGCCGGCAGCCGGTCGAGGACGGCGTCGGCCCACTCGTCCGCGGCGTCGACGTCCAGGTCGTCGGGGTCCTCCGCCCGGACCAGGGCGAACGTGGCCAGGACGCCGGCCGCCTGCAGTGCCGCGGGGTCGGCCGTGGCGGCGAAGTCCGCGTCCAGCGTGCCGAGCGCGCCGTCGCCGAGCACCGCGGCCAGCGGCGTGCCCGGCAGGAGCAGCTCCCCCGCCGGCGCCCACGCGCCCCCGCCGTCGGGCAGCGCGAGCTCGGCCAGCCACGGCAGCTCACCGGGTGCGGTCCCCGCCGCGGTCACCAGGGCGAGCACCGCGGCGGCCAGGTCGGCCGGGTCGCCGTCGGCCCAGCCCTCCTCGACGGCGTCCACCGACTCCTCCACCGCCGCCCGCACCGCGGGGTCGGCGAGCACCGCGGCCGCGGTGGCCGGGCGGGCGCCGAGGCGCTCGAGCAGCCGCCGGGCCCCGGGCGGCGCGACCGCCTCCGGGTGGGCGACCCGCAGGGACAGCGGCCCGAGCCGCTCCACCGGCAGGTCGTCGGCCGGGAGCAGCACCCCGGCCGGGCCGGGCGCCGTGCGGCCGTCGGCCAGCGGCACGGGCAGGGCGCCGAGCTCCCCGCGGTCGGCGCCGTCGAGGGCGGCGTAGAGCCGGGCCCACCACGCCGGTGGCCGGGCCACCCCGCCGACGGCCTCCACGACCTCGGCGAGTCCGACCCGCCGCACACCGAGGGCGGCCAGGGCGGGCGCACCGTCCCGCCGGGACCAGCCGGCCGGCAGCAACCCCGGCACCGCACCGGCCAGGACGGCGACCCGCTCGTCGGGTGCGTCGTCGAGGACGGCGGCGCGGTCGGGGGTCAGCCGGGTCCCCCCGGCCTCGGGATCGGCCGCCGGCAGCCAGGGCATCGTCCGCAGCCGGTCGAGCGCGGCGCTGCCGAGGGCGGCGTCGAGCTCGGCGGCGGCCAGGCCGATCCGCGGCACGAGGCCGAGCACCGCGGGGTCGGGCGGCAGCGCGGCGAGCAGGTCGGCGTAGGCCTCCGCCGCGACGGCGACCAGCGCGTCGGTGACCGGTCCCGGCGCCACGTGCCGGCGGTCGGGGCCGAGCGGGAAGGGTGCGATCAGACGCACCGGCAGCGACAGCGGCTCGTCGCTCGGCGTCGGCGCGTGCACCACCTGGCCCACCGGCAGGGGCAGCGGCCGGCCGTCGTCGTCGAGCGGCACCGCCCAGGTGACGGCGTACCCGCGACGGGCGCGCTCCTCGACCGGGCGGTCGGCGAGCAGCTCCTCGGGCAGCTCGCCGGCGCGCTCCTCCACCCGCCAGGTCGTCGTCCGGTCGCCGTCGCGGAGCCGGGCCAGCGGGCGGGTGCGCGTGCAGGACAGGCTCCGCACCGCGCCGTCGACCACGACCTCGACCTCCGCGAGACCCGGCAGCGCGAGCAGCAGCTCGGCCTCGAGCTCCTCCAGCGCCGCGCGGACGGCGGACCGCGAGCCGGGGCGCAGGGGCAGGACGACCTCGGTGGCGAAGCCCTCGGGCGGCGCCCCCTCGGCCGGCCACGGCAGCCGCAGCACCGGGACGACGCCCTCGCGGCGGGTCAGCTCGTCGGCGAGCGCGGGCACGTCGGCGATCTCGGCACGGGTGCGCGCGGCGCTGAAGCGCACGCCGCCGCCCGTCGAGTGCACGGCCGGCTCGTCGCTGACGGCGAGCACCGCGGCGAAGCCCACCCCGAAGCGGCCGACCGTCTCGAGCCGCGGACCACCGGAGACCGCGGAGCGGCCGACCGTCTGCACCGGTGACCCGCCCGGACCCGCGGCCCGGCCGGCGGTGGCGGGCTCGTCGCGCTTGGCCGAGGCCCGCAGGCTGGCCAGGCCGCTCACCCCGTCGGCGTCCAGTGGTGCCCCGGTGTTGGCCGCGTGCAGCACCTCTCCCCCGCCCCCGACGTCGGCCAGCTCCAGCCGCAGCCGGCCCGGCACGCCGGCGCGGACCGCGGCGTCGGCGGCGTTCTGGGCGAGCTCGACCAGCAGCCGGTCGCGGTAGCCGCCGCGGACCAGGTCCTCCTCGGCGTTGGCGTCCTCGCGGAACCGTGCCGGGGAGTCGCTCCAGGCCGCGAGCACCCGCCGGCGCAGGCCCGCGGTGTCGAAGGGGTCCACCACGAGGTCAGCATGGCAGCGCGCGGCTCCCCCGAACGGGTCCAGGACCGGAGCTACGCGCCGGTAACCTGCGCCACATGTCGCGCGCGGAGCAGCTGGACACGGTCACCGACACCACCGCCGGCACGGTGGAGCGGCACGCCACCACCGGGACCTTCGAGTCGACGGACCCGGCCACCGGCGCCGTCGTCGGCGTCTTCCCGGTGCACGACGCGCAGGCCGTGCAGGAGACCGTCGAGCGGGCCCGGCCGGCCGCGCGGCTGTGGGCCGACCTCGGCTTCGACGGCCGCCGGCAGCGACTGGCCGCCTACCGCGGCCACCTGGCCCGGCGGATGCACGAGCTGGCCGACCTGGTGCACCGCGAGAACGGCAAGCCGCGCGCCGACGCGATCCTCGAGATCACCCTGACCATCGACCACCTCACCTGGGCCGGCGCGCACGCCCGCCGGACGCTGGGCCGGCGACGGGTGCGCGCCGGGATGCTGGCGGCCGACCACGCCGCGTACCTGGAGTACCAGCCGCTCGGCGTCGTCGGCGTCATCGGCCCGTGGAACTACCCGGTGTTCACGCCGATGGGCTCGATCGCCTACGCGCTGGCCGCCGGCAACGCCGTCGTCTTCAAGCCCTCGGAGCACACGCCCGCCGTCGGCGCCTGGCTCGCCGCCGCCTGGCGGGCCGCCGTCCCCGACGTCGCCGACGCCTTCCAGGTGGTCACCGGCAACGGCTCGACCGGCGCGGCGCTGTGCCGGGCCGGCGTCGGCAAGCTCGCCTTCACCGGGTCGGCGCCGACCGGCCGCCGGGTCATGGCCGCCTGCGCGGAGACCCTCACGCCGGTGCTCATGGAGCTCGGCGGCAAGGACGCGATGATCGTCGACGACGACGCCGACGTGGCCGCCGCGGCCGACGCCGCCGTCTGGGGCGCGATGAGCAATGCCGGGCAGACCTGCATCGGCATCGAGCGGGTCTACGCGACCGCCCCCGTCTACGACCGGTTCGTCGCCGAGGTGACCGAGCGGGTGCGCGGTCTGCGCCCCAGCTCGGACGACGAGGCCGCCTACGGCCCGATGACGATGGCCGCGCAGGCCGACGTCGTCCGCCGGCACGTCGACGATGCGACCGCCTCCGGCGGGCGGGCGGCGACCGGGGGCACCGTGGACGGCGTCCTGGTCGCCCCGACCGTGCTGCTCGACGTGCCCGAGGAGTCGGCCGCGGTGCAGGAGGAGACCTTCGGCCCGACGCTGACCATCACGCGGGTCCGCGACGCCGAGGAGGCACTGGAGCGGACCAACGCGACGTCCTACGGGCTGGCCGGGGCGGTGTTCTCCCGGTCCCGGGTGAAGGCCATGGACCTCGCCCGCCGCATGCGCAGCGGCATGACGTCGGTGAACTCGGTGCTGACCTTCGCCTCGGTGCCGGCGCTGCCCTTCGGCGGGGTGGGCGAGAGCGGCTTCGGCCGGATCCACGGCGAGGACGGGCTCAAGGAGTTCACCCGCGCCAAGGCGATCACCCGCCGGCGTTTCCGGCTGCCGGTGGACCTGACGAGCTTCAGCCGGCCACCGGCGGCCGTCGACGCGCTGGCGCGGGTCGTGGGCGTGGTGCACGGGCGGCACCGGTGACCGCTGCGGAGTACGACGACGTCGTCGGGGCGGGCTCGCCCGTCCCAGAGGTGCCTTTGTAGCGCTATTGGCACCTCAAGCCTTGGCGAGTGCGGAGCGGATGCGCGCGAGGAGCGCCTCGAGATCGCGCATGTCGGCGGCGCTCACCCGGATCACCCGCCAGCCGGCCATCCGGAGCCGCTCGAGGCGCTCGTCGTCCTGGGCGATCTGGTCGCCGACGAAGTGGTGCGCCCCCTCGTACTCGATCGCCAGGCGCACGTCCGGGAAGGCCAGGTCGACGCGGGCGACGAACCGACCGCGTTCGAGGACCTCGAACTGCGGCACCGGCTGGAGGCCTGCGAGGACGAGGACGACCCTCAACCGGGACTCAGGAGCCGACTCCGCGCGCGGCTCCACCAGCGGCACAGCTCGCCGGACCCGGCTGACGCCCCACCGGCCGGCACCGTGGTCGGCCATCGCGACGAGGTCGGCCACCGAGACCTCCTCCGCCCGCACCATCGCGTCGAGCGCTGCCACCGCCGTCGTCAGCGGTTCGAGCGCCATGACGTCCCACGCCGTCCGGAGCGGTGTGGTGATCGGGAGGTCGTCGACCGGGATGACGTCCCCCGGCTGTAGGACCGTGTGGTGGACTCTGACCTCCCGCGGTCCCCGCCAGCGGACCTCCTCCGGACAGACCACCGTCACGGCGTCCGTGGGACCGGCGAACGGGGCTCCGTACCAGGCGGCCGCGGACTGGCCCCCGATGGCGGCGCCGGCCGGGAGGAGCAGCGCGACACCACGGCAGCGCAACCGATGGTCGAAGGGGAGACCCGGGTCGGCGTAGACCCCCTGCGTCAGCCGCCGGTAGCTCCGCTTGCGCAACTGCCCTCGAGTGAGGAAGCCCTCCGCGACAGCGGCACTGCCGACGAAGACGCCCGGCATGAGACGACGTACAGCGGTCACCGCGGCAGCCTGTCCCACGAGGACGCTCCCGACCGGCGTCGTCCACAGGCCAGGTGCCAATGGCGCTACAAAGGCACCTCCGTGGGCGGCGCCGAGTGCCGATAGCGCTACAAAGGCACCCCAGGAGGGTCAGCCGTGGGTGGTGGCGGCGGAGGCGGTCGTCGGCTCGGTGGGGACGGCGGGCGGCGCGGCCGGGGCCGGGCGGCGGCGGATCGAGATCGACAGCGCCGCGGCGAGCAGGCACAGCGCGCCGGCGCCGAACCAGGCCAGGTCGTAGGAGCCGGTGACGTCGCGGACGACGCCGCCGCCGAACGCGGCCACCGCCGACCCCACCTGGTGGGAGGCGAACACCCAGCCGAAGACGACGGGCGCCCGCGCGCCGAAGTGCTCCCGGCACAGCGCCAGGGTCGGCGGCACGGTGGCCACCCAGTCCAGGCCGTAGAAGACGATGAACGCGATCATGCTGACGTGCAGGTCCGGCCCGAAGAGGGGCGGCAGCAGGAACAGCGACAGGCCGCGCAGCGCGTAGTAGGCCAGCAGCAGCACCCGCGGGTCGGTGCGGTCGGTGAGCCAGCCCGACAGCACGGTGCCGGCGATGTCGAAGACGCCGACCACCGCGAGCAGCGTCGCCGCCGTGGTCACCGGCATGCCGTGGTCGTGCGCGGCCGGGATGAAGTGCGGCTGGACCAGGCCGTTGGTCGACGCGCCGCAGATGAAGAACCCGGCCGCGAGCAGCCAGAACGGGCGGGAGCGGGCGGCGTCGAGCAGCCCGCGGACGGCGGTGCGTGCCGCGCCCGAGCGCACCGGCTCGGCGTCGTCGGCCGCCGTCCCGCCGTAGGGGACGACGCCGAGGTCGCGCGGCCGGTCGCGGAGCAGCCAGGCCACCAGCGGGACGACGGCGAGCGCGGCGGCCGTGGTGCCCAGCGACGCCGCCCGCCAGCCCCCGCTGGTCTCCGCGACCGCGGCCACCACCGGCAGGAACACCAGCTGCCCGGTCGCGCCGCCGGCGGTGAGGATGCCGGAGACCAGGCCGCGCCGGGCGACGAACCAGCGGCCGGTCACCGTGGCCACCAGCGACAGCGCCATCGACCCGGTGCCCAGCCCGACCGCGAACCCCCAGAGCAGCACCAGCTGCCAGCTCGCCGTCATGAAGACGGTCAGGCCGCTGCCGAGCGCGGTCAGCAGCAGCGCGCAGACGACCACCCGCCGGATGCCGAAGCGCTCCATCAGCGCCGCGGCGAACGGCGCGGTCAGCCCGTAGAGCGCCATGTTCACCGCGACGGCGGCCGAGATGGTCGACACCGACCAGCCGAACTCCGCGCGCAGCGGGTCGATGAGCACGCCGGGCACCGCGCGGAACGCCGCGGCGCCGACGAGGGCCAGGAAGGTCACCGCGGCCACCCACCACGCGGGGTGCACGCGGCGGGTCCGGGCGGGCGCGCTGGTCGTCACGACCGGAGAGCATGACCGACCCCCGGCACCCGGCGACAGTGGCCCGACGGCCAACACATGCGAGGATCCGGCCATGAGTCCCGACACCGGCCCGCGCCGCCACGAGGTCGCCGTCCTCGCGCTGCCGGACGTCATCGCCTTCGAGCTCGGCCTGCCGCACCGGCTGCTCGGCGGTGCCGTCGACGCCGACGAGCGCCCGCTCTACCGGGTCCGCGTCGCCACCCTCGACGGCGGCCCGGTGCGCACCTCGGCGGGGTTCAGCGTCCAACCGGAGCACGACGCGACCCTGCTGGAGACGGCGCGCACCGTCGTCGTCCCCGGCGTCCAGGGGGGTCCGGCCATGACCGAGGGCCGGCTGCCGGACGGCCTCGCCGGGCTGCTGCGCGGGGCCGCCGGTCACGCCCGGATGCTGTCCATCTGCACGGGCGCGTTCGTCCTGGCCGCCGCCGGGCTCCTCGACGGCCGGCCGGCGACGACGCACTGGATGCACACGCAGGCCTTCACCCGGCTCTTCCCTCAGGTCCGGCTCGACGCCGACGTCCTCTTCGTCGACGACGGCGACGTCCTCACGAGCGCGGGCAACGCGGCGGGGATCGACCTCCTGCTGCACCTGGTGCGCCGCGACCACGGCAGCGAGGTGGCCAACCGGGTGGCGCGGCGCAACGTCGTCGCACCGTGGCGCGAGGGCGGCCAGGCGCAGTTCGTCGAGCGGCCGCTGCCCGACGCCGGCGAGGCGGGGACGGCGGCGACCCGGGCGTGGGCGGTCGAGCACCTGGCCCGGTCGCTGACGCTGGCCGACCTCGCCGCGCACGCGCGGATGAGCGTGCGCACCTTCACCCGGCGCTTCCGCGAGGAGACGGGCCTGTCGCCGCTGCGCTGGCTGGCCGCGCAGCGCATCGCCCTGGCCCGCCGGCTGCTGGAGTCCACCGACGCCTCGGTCGACCGGGTCGCCGAGGAGGCCGGGTTCGGGACGACGGCGTCGCTGCGCGCCCACCTCCGGGCCGCGCTGGGTGTCGCGCCGGGCGCCTACCGCCGCACCTACCGCGGAGCCGGCCGCACCGCCTGAGGTGCCGACAGCACCCCTGAGACACCCCCGGACGGGTGAGGTGTGACGGGCGACTCCCCGCGTCCACGGCAGGAAGTGCGCCCGCGTCTGGTTGAGTGGGACGTACCGGCGTTGCCCTCGCTCATCCGGAGCGGCAGGACTCGACGTCGGGCTGGAGCAGCGCCACCGAGGCGCGCCCGGCTGTCCGACGTCGCCGACGGCGCGACCCGCCCCTCCCCGGGGCCGGCGTGCGCCCGCGTGCGGTGACCGAGGACGGCGACCCGAGAACGCCCGAGGACCCCATGACCTCCCCGCAGTCCCCCTCCCCCGCCGGCTCCCGGCCGCGCCGCCGTCGCGGCGGCCGCGGCCGCGGCGCCGGTACCGCCACCACCGCCCACGCCCCCGAGCAGCGCCCCACCCCGAGCACGGAGGCGCCGGCCCCCGCCGTCCTCCCCGCCGGCGACGTCGCCACCGTGCTGCCCACCGACACCACGTTCGAGGCGCTCGGCGTGCCCGCCCCGCTGGTCGAGGTGCTCACCGCCAGCGGCATCACCGCGCCGTTCCCCATCCAGGTCGCGACGCTGCCCGACTCGCTGTCCGGCCGTGACGTGCTCGGCCGCGGCCGCACCGGCTCGGGCAAGACGCTGGCCTTCGGCCTGCCGCTGGTCGCCCGGCTCGCCGCGTCCGACAGCCGCCGCCAGCCGAAGCGGCCGCGCGCCCTCGTCCTGGTGCCGACCCGTGAGCTGGCCAACCAGGTGCTGGCCGTCGTCGAGCCGCTGGCGCGGGCCCTCGGCATGAGCGCGACGACGATCTTCGGCGGCGTCGGCCAGAACCCGCAGGTGCAGGCGCTGGCCCGCGGGGTCGACGTCGTCATCGCCTGCCCCGGGCGGCTCGAGGACCTCATCGGCCAGGGGCACTGCGACCTCGGCGCCGTCGAGATCACCATCCTCGACGAGGCCGACCACATGGCCGACCTGGGCTTCCTGCCCGGCGTGAAGCGGATCATGGACCGGACGCCGAAGGTCGGTCAGCGCATGCTGTTCTCGGCCACGCTGGACAACGGCGTCGACGTCCTGGTGAAGCGCTACCTGTCGGAGCCGACCACCCACTCCGTGGACCCGGCCGTCGCCCCGGTGGCGACCATGATCCACCACGTCCTGCACGTGGCCGCGGCCGACAAGGCCGACGTGGTCCGCCAGCTGGCCTCGGGCCTGGGCCGCAGCGTGCTGTTCACCCGCACCAAGCACCAGGCCAAGAAGCTGGCCAAGCAGCTCACCGCCGCCGGCATCCCCGCCGTCGACCTGCACGGCAACCTCAGCCAGAACGCCCGCGAGCGCAACCTCGAGGCGTTCAGCTCCGGTGAGACCCGGGTGCTGTGCGCGACCGACATCGCCGCGCGCGGCATCCACGTCGACGACGTGGCGCTGGTCGTGCACGTCGACCCGCCGACCGAGCACAAGGCCTACCTGCACCGCTCGGGCCGCACCGCCCGCGCCGGCGCCGGCGGCACCGTGGTGACCGTCTCCACGCCGGACCAGAACGGCGAGGTGCGCACGCTGACCCGCCAGGCCGGCATCTCCCCGGTCGTGACGGCGGTGCGACCGGGCGCCGAGCAGATCACCGAGCTCACCGGCCCGGCCGCGCCGTACGTCGAGCCGGCCCCGGC